>NZ_BAAILP010000308.1:0-16268 GCF_054589055.1 Novosphingobium sp. 11B
CATTGCTCCTGACGCGGTGGAAAACACCGGCGCCAGCGCTCGCCCAAGTCAAGCCGCCAAACACCGATCAAACTCGGGACACACCAGAGCGGCGGGCTCGTGAATAACCCGGGCTAAGCGTTCGAGATTTGGGCGCAAAGGATACATTAGTGACTGAAGCCGCGTCGTTGAGAAACCGCTGAGCCTCTCCCCATATCAGTCGCACGCTTTCTACTTCTTCGATACAGGCGTGGTCGCTAACGCCCGGGAGATGGATGATGTAAAAACGCGTGTCGAAACAGCGCTTTTGTTCGTGGGCGGGTTGCCACCTTGCCCATGGCACAAGCGCATCGAGATCGATCGAAACGTGGAATTCGCGTAGCAATTCTGCAAAGCTTGATCCTTGTTGAAGACCCTCGCGAATGAGATACAGTGTGTCCGGACTGGGGTTAGGCGTCAGGCCGATTGCAAGCCCGACTTCCTCGAGGGTCTCTCGAATTGCCGCGATACGCGCAGCCGCTTCGCTTACGGGCTGAGCGCCGAGCATCATCGCAAGCTTGGTGTCGCCTGGATCAATGCGTCCGCCGGGAAATACGGATGAACCTGCAGCAAAAAGCGAGCTGGCGTGCACGTTCGACCATTAGGATTTCACAGCCCGCTCCAGGGCCGCCTTGAAAGTGATCACCGAAGCTGCCGCTATGGCGGGCTGAGAAAGCTCAGTCATAACATCTGCACTTTCTATTTCTTTGCCCACGCCTGCCGCACCGCTCCTATGTTCGGTCGAATTACCCGAAATACATGGCAAACTGTCGATCTTTAGAAAATCAGGTGGGCCCTCCCAACTAAGAATGGAGCAGGCCTTTCCAGACCTGCCCCAATTCCGATCCGTTAAAACTGTGCCCTGACGCCAACAGTGAAGAAGCGCCCGATGGTGTCATAAATTGTCGTGTCTGTTGGAGCGTTCAAACCCGTCGCCGCACCATACTGCTGCACTGGCGGCTTCACATTAAACAGGTTCTGCACATTGATGAAGAACTGCGGTTTACTAGGAAGTGGAATATTGAAGTTGATGTTGGCATCTACGTAGGTTCGGTTCGGTGACCGGGTCTGGAAGCCGGGAGCGAACACTTCGGTAACTCCTCGATTAAAGCTACCTGTGAATCGTTCCGTGAACGTAATATCAAAATCCTCTTGAGAGTAGGTCTGCGTCAGCATCCCTCGCCACTTCGGCAACCCGCCACCCGCGACGCCGGTACCAGAGGAATAACCGTTGATCGTCCTGCCCGCACGATGGACCACAGGCTGAGAAGAGGCGTTTTGCGTATCATACTTATCAAGGTAGTTCGCAAAAGCACGCAAGCTGAGACGGCCGGCATCCGTGCCGAACAGACCGTCGAGCGAGGTGCTGTAATTTAGTTCAAAATCGATCCCCTGCGTGGTCAGGGCAGCAAGATTGAGAGGAACCACATAGATCGCCGTCGGCGCGTTGGCCGGAGTGGTGTTGGAATAGGGGAACGGTCGCACAATGAGCGAGCAGACAGGTGCCGTGCCGCCGCTCGCCTGGCATTCGGCGAGTTGCGTAATCTCGCTGGTTGTCTGTATCGCGCCCTTCACCTTAATGCGATATGCATCGATTGACAACGTCAGACCGGGTACTGCAGCGGGTTGGAATACAACGCCGACTGTTGTGGTATCTGCCTTCTCCGGGTCAATATTGCGATTGCCCTGATTGATCACCGCGACGACATTTTGGGTATTCGTGAGTGGATCCTGAACCCCGATGTTGCGAACGTTGGGCCCAGCGTAGAGATCGAAGAGGCTGGGTGCTGCTATATCGCGTGACTGTGTGGCGCGGACACGAAGGCCGCGAACAGGCGTCCAGCTCAGACCGGCCTTCCAGGTTTCAACCGTACCGCTGGTACGATAGTTGGTTACACGCCCGGCAAGATCAAGGTCGAGCGCCTGAGCAAAAGGCTGATCCTTGAAGAGCGGGATAGAGAGTTCACCGTAAACCTCCTTGATGGCCTGACTGCCTGAGGCCTGACCAACGTTGTTGACCAGATAGGTCAGCGCGTTGCTCGGCACGCCCCGGATATTTCCGAAGTATGCTGCGCGCTGCGCCGGGGTCGCAAGTGATGCCGGGTCGGCGTTACTGGTCTGTTCGAGCTTCTGATGACGATACTCGGCACCAACGGCGATACGGACCGGGCCTGCCGGCAGTTCGAACAGATCACCGTGAATGTTGGCATTCACGTAATACATGTCGTTGACAATCTGCGATCGCGAAAGCTGGCGCGTGTAAGCTGTCGCTTCGGCCGAGACATTCCCGTCGCCGAGCGGATTCATCGGCACGCAACCAGGCAGGAAACCCGGATTGGTCAGTGTGATCCTGCAGACAACCTGATTCGTCGAGGGATCGCGAACGGCGTCGATCGATGCGAAGAAACGACGCGCATCAAGTTCATTGGAGTCGAGATTGAGTTTCGACCGTCCGCGCACGAAGTTCACGTCCCAGCCCCAACTGCCTGCGAACGTGCCCTTGAGCCCGGCCTGACCGCTCCAGTAAGTCGTCACGCTCTTCGCATGCATGAGCGGCATGTCATTGAAATGCCGCCCCATTTGGAAGCTGCCCTGGCCCGCAGCGTCAAGCAGAGCGCCGATCGCAGGGTTGAGATAAGCGTTGTCGCGATAGATCGTCAGTGTGCGATTGCTGTTCGGGCGGTTGCTGACGGCCTGGGTATCGAACTGCGTCTCGCTGCGCCCGTATATGCCCTGCGCGAAGAATTCGATATCATCCGTTAGGTCGACGGACGTTCGCAGGAAACCCTGGTCGGTCTTAAGGGATGCTGCGAGAGCCGTTGTGTAGACTATACCGTCACCGCCGGCCTGCGTAGCACTCGATCCCGTCCGGGCACCGTTCACAAACGGCGTCAGGGTCCCATCCGGCAAGAAACGCTGACCGGCAAGCACACCCGTGCTGATGAGACCACCGTAGCTCATGACGCTGGTCCGCGCCATGGGCGTCTGGACGTAAGGGTTTGCGGCGGTACCGGCACCGGTGAGTGCGACATCCGGATGCGACCACGGACGGTCGTTGAGAGAACCGACACCGTCCGAATCGTAGCGCTCGTAGCTCGCAAGGACATGAATGCGATTACCCAGCGAGAAGCCGCCAGCGACACCAAGCCGATAAGACGCATCGTCTCCGTAAGTCGAAACGCCTCGCTGAGCGACAGCCTTGACGCCCTCGAACTTTTCATCGAGCACATAGTTGACCACACCAGTCACCGCGTCCGAACCGTAAACCGCAGATGCGCCGCCTGTGACCACGTCAACCCGACTGACCAGCAGCTGCGGCAGAAGATTGGTATCGACCGCGTTGGTATTGGTGGTTGGCACAACGCGCGACCCATTCAGCAACGTCAGCAGTCGTTGCGAGCCCAGACCGCGCAGGTTGAGATAGTTGCCCTTCGCCGAACTCGTGGCGGCGCTGGTGCCGCCCGTGTTCTGGTTCGATGATGCAGCAAAGACCGGCAGCTTGTTGAGCGCGTCTGCAATGCTGCTCGGCGCCGCCTGCACAAGGTCCTGCGAAGTAACTGCGGTAACCGGCGTCGGCGCCTGCGAACCGTTGCGCGCCAAGCGAGAGCCGGTGACGATGATGTCCGCAGTTGACGCGCCATTGGCTGCGGATGCTTGCTCGGTGGCTTGGGACGGTCCTGTATCAGTTTGCGGATTTGCGTCCTGAGCGTTGGCAGGGACCGCTAGGAGCGCGATCGCTGACGTGGCACAGGCGAGTGAGAGCTTTTTCATTATCATCCTCCCTTAGCAAGCCGCCCGCAATCACGGGACGGTCTATAGGAGGTGCAGGGCAACTTCCGTGCCAGAACCCGCAGATGCTTGGAAACGTTCATTTCCGAGAGAATTTCCGCCCCCCCTTTGTGCTTTTGCCGGCTCATCAGTTGTCTACGCCGGGAACATTGAGTGTCATGGCTGCGGACAGAAGCAGAATGCAAGAACCGTCCGCGGCCTCAGCCTCGGAACCGAGCGCGTATGCGCTGCAGAAATGAGGGACGGCTCACGTGTCCGCGACGGTGCGGATGGCAAGAAGAAAGTCTCCGCCGCCGGTAACGAACGCTGACGCGCTCGCACCGGGGCGAAGACAGTGGGTGGATCAGAGAAGAACCGCCCAGGTGCGCCGCGTTGATGCCGCGCGCCGCATCGGCTGTAGACCAGTACCTTCGAGGCGAGCTGGGCGAGCCGGTCCTGCTCGCGTTGTCAGAACTTGATTCCAGCGCGTACTCCATACGTACGCGGATCCGCGATCTGCACGACCGACCGCGTGCCGACCGCTATGCTGGTCACCACGTTGGCGTCTTCGATGTTCTTGATGAAGCCCTGGAGATACCAGGCTCGCTCGGGCGCATTGTAAGTAAGCGTCGCGTCGGTCCTGGTGAAACTGGGCTGCCGGTAGAAGTTAGCCGAACCGAGCAGAACGATCGTGTAACTGTCGCTGAGCTTGGTATGCGCGCCCGCCACGATTTCTCCGCCATTGCCCAACGGGAACGTATGGTTGTAACCGGCCGAGACCGTCCAGTCCGGAGAGCGATCGAGCGGCTTTCCGGCAAAGTTGGTCGTCGGATTGAGCGGATAGTCGGTGTAATGGGCATCGAGATAAGACATCGAGAAATCGAACTGGTCGTTCGGGCTGGGCCGCGCCGTCGCCTCGATTTCCAGTCCGCTGACCGAAGACCTGGCGGCATTGGTAGTGAGCGCGCATGTCGCCGTGCCTGGCCCCGTGCATTCCGCAACAATCTGCGTCAGCTGCATATTGCTGTATTTGTAATGGAAGGCAGCCAGATTGAGACGCAAGGCGTTGTTCAGCAACCGCGTTTTCACACCACCCTCAAAGGCGGTAAGTGTCTCGGGCTCGTAGTAGAGGGTATTCTCCGTGCGGGTGCACCCTGCCGCGGTTCCGGTCAGACATCCATCGTTGAAGCCACCCGCCTTGTAGCCTGACGAAGCGACCGCATAGATTAGCGTCGTGGAATTGGCATCGAAGTCGATGCCGCCCTTCCAGGTCACTTTGGAGAAGCTGACACTGGCGTTGTTGGGTGTCTGCGTCTGCGAGGTGCATGCGTAGTCGATGCAAGTGCGCGCCAAACCCACACGAGACTTGTCGTCATGCGAATAGCGCACCCCGCCTGTCACCCGCAGGCGATCGGTCAGCGAATAGGTGCCCTGGCCGAAGAAAGCATAAGATTCAGAGATCGTCGGGTCGGAAAGGAAGCCTGCTGTACGACCATCTCCGGTCGGCCCCGGGTTCGGGACCTGAAGGACACGCAGGTCAGTATGGGACTTCTCCTTGAAGTAATAGGCTCCGGCCTGCAGCTTGAGAGGACCATTCCCGTTCGTCGCGAAACGCAATTCCTGCGAATTCTGCCAATAGCCCCCTTCAAAGCCCTGCTTGTAGACATCACGGCCGTCAGGACTGATGCGGGCCTCCAGTTCGTCGCGCTGAAGTTTGCGATAGGATCCGATGTAAGTGGCTGTCACTGGCCCCAGTTCCTGGGTCAACTCGGCACTGACACCCCAGGTCTTGTTTCGACGGAAATTGTCAAAGTTGATCGGAGCGTTGACATAGCGGTATCGCTTCCCGTTGCCGCCGACATAGACAGGATCCACACCTGTCGTTGTCGCTGCGTAGAAGGAGCGAAGCGGTAGCGTGTCATAAGTTACGCCGCGGATGCGAGAATAATCCCCACGCAGCAGCAGATCGCCGCTCGCCCATTTGTACAGACCCTGCAAGCGTCCCGAGATATTGTTCTTGAACGGATCGATGCGTCCGGTCACCGCCGGCCCTGCGTCGACGTAATTGTCGCGCCGGTCGTAATTGACCGATGCTCGAACCGCCACGGAATCGCTTAGCGGCACATTGACGGTGCCGCTTGTGGTCAGAGCGTCATAGTTTCCATACTGGACGTCCGCCGAACCACCGAACGAGAACGTCGGTCGATTGGTGATGACGTTCACGACGCCGGCCGTCGTGTTACGACCATAGAGCGTACCTTGCGGACCGCGCAGCACTTCCACGCGCGCAATGTCGAAGAAACTCGTCTCCTGCGCCTGTGGCCGAGCGATATAGATTCCGTCGAGCATGAAAGCGGCGGAAGGGTCGCCTTTTTCCGTCGTGTCGGCGCTCGTCACGCCGCGAATGGTGATCTGGACACCACCATTCGTACGATCGATGGAAAGGTTAGGCACATAGTCCTTCAGTTCTGTCGGGTTGGTCACCCCTGCCTCGCGAAGCCCATCGCCCGTGATGGCGGTCAAGGCGACAGGCGTCTTCGAGGCCAGAGATTCCGTACGGTTGGCAGTGACTACGATATCCCCTCCCTGGAGCGATTCCTGGCCTTGCGCGGCAGCAGGCGCCGCTACGGACAGGATTGCGGAATATGCGGTGAAGGACAGCAGACTTGATTTCACAAAGACCCCCAATTGGATTTTTCATCGTTGCGGGTCGGACGAAAGCAAGAAGAATGCCAAGAACTCTCTACCGAGATCGAATTCTCCATGAGGTCCCGTTCGGTCGCCTCGGGCGACCAAACGGAAAGGGCGAAGCGCCTTGTGCAACCGCAAGGCGCGCATCCCTCCTCAGTCCGATGACCGTGCCGGACATGCTATCATGTCGTTCAGGCCGACAGGCTGTCCTTGCAACGAGCAGGCAGTTTGATGTTCATCATTACCGAACTATGCCGCTGCCCATCCGGTACAAGGGCCTTTCACTGTCGTTGGGCATCGCGGGATCCTGCTTATCGACTGCATCCATCGACGACGGCAATTCGAAAGGAAGCCGACCGCGCGGCGCGATCCGTCCGGTAAGAGCCGCCAGCAGCGCGTCGTCCGCGATACCGAAGTTGGCGAGTACGACACTCGCGTCGCCGTCGAGAGAGCCAAGGACAGCGGGCCGATCGAGAAACACCGATGCAATGACGGGAAGCTGTTTCGACAGCGTGCGCACCTCCTGCGCCTGCGTGTTGTCCGGCGCGAAGTCCAGACGCCCCTCATGCTGGCGTGCGCCGATGAAGTTGTAGGGATGCAGCGTCTCATACGGCGCATCGACGCGGACCAGGGCGACCTCGGCCTGCGCAGTATCGCTCACAGGAACCAGGCCAGCCGCCCGCAGGGCATCGGCGGACACCCCACTGGCGAAGACGCGCTTGCCAGGCTTGAGCGGCAGAATGCCGCCCTTGTCCTTAAGCAGGACCTGAGCCTCCGCCTGGGCACGCAGAGCGATCGTCCGTGTCTGCGGGGTGTTCACGACGGCGTCGGCCTTCACCGGATCGACGAAGGGATTCTCAAAAAGCCCCATGACGAATTTGGCCTCGAGAATTCGCGAAACCGCCTGGTCCAGACGCTCGACGGGGATGTCTCCCGCCTGGACTGCCGCGACAATCTGCTGCGGCTCGGCCACGCCGCCAAACTGATCGACGCCTGCCATCATCGCCTTGGTGAAGCGTTGGCGACGAGTCAGGGTTTCGACGCCCCACGGCATGCCCAGGGTCGCCCGGCCCTGAGGGTTGGCCGCCGAAGGATTGAAACACGCAAGAGGACAATCGTTGGTGATTGCCCAGTCCGACAGGATGATGCCCCCGAAGTGGTACTTGTCGCGCAGCAGGTCATTGAGGAGTTGGCGGCTGTAGCCTGCGGCGACCGGCTCGAGTGGCCGGCCATCGACCTTCACGCCTTCGACGATGCTGTATGTCGGCATGACCGCTCCCACACGAGCGGCAAAGCCACCCAGGAACGGCTCGATCTGGAGCTTGAAGGAGCGCGCATTCACGCGTGATCGCTTGCCGTAGGAATTATGTGCGTCGAGCCCGTTCACGGTCGCGCCATAAGCCACCCAATGTTTGATCGTGGCCAGAACGCCATCGCCTTGCAGTCCATTGGCGCTGCCCTGAAACCCGGCGACGTAAGCGAAGGCCATGTCCCTCGACAGTCTGGCATCGGCGCCGAAGCCGCCATATCCGCGTGCCCAGCGCGGCTCGCTATACAGATCCACTTGGGGCGACAGTGCCTGCTGGATACCTGTCGCGCGATATTCCCGACGAGCGATGTTCGCAAATTCCCTCACCAGCTTCGTGTCCCCCGTCGCCGCGAAACCGAGGGTCTCGGGCCATCGGGAATAGCCTGCGGAGGCGCTGCTCTGTCCGGTTATGTACAGGAAATGGTGCCTTGGGTCCGTGCTGACGGTGAGCGGAATGCCAAGACGCCCTCGCTCGGCGATTTCCTGGGCAGCGTTGTTCTGGATCGCCATCGTCTTTGGCGGCACTGCCAGCCGCGTCAGGAAACTCGTCACTCCTTCCTGCAGGACGACCGGGCTAAGGGTCTCGAGGTCATAGCCGACGGACGACACGCCCCGCTCAGTTCCAATTTCCGGAAAGCTCGAGTGCATGACGGTGCCGGCCTTCTCCTCGAGTGTCATGCGCTTCACGAGGTCAGCTGTCCTTGTTGCCGCCGGCAGTCTCCAATCCTCGTAGGGGGCTAACCTGCCGTCGCGGTCGAGATCGCGAAACTGCAAGCCATCTATGACGATGACAGGCACGCCATGACTGCCGAGAAGAGGCTGGCTCGTGTCATGTCGCGGTGGCCCGGCTCCGATGGTTGTCATCGCGGTAAAAATCAGGGCAACATTGGAAACTCGACTGGAGCGCAAAGGGTAAACCTCCGATTATCAACCAAACGGCAGAAGCAAGCTGCATGCCAACCCTCCGACGATCAGCCGACGCCCCGGACGGTCTAGCAAACCCGCCTTTTGTGACGAAGTCGCGACGGCGATGACGCAATCCTGTACGGTTGGCATACCCACCGACCTTCGCAATACCAGATGCACAAGCGCCGCTCGCTCGGAACGTGATCGGTTCATCCGCCAATTCCCGGCCATGACACACCTGCCAGGAGAATGCCGGTGCCTCAACGCGCCTAAAGGCGATACACCCGCCTAGCCGTATCGCTGAAGATCGCCGCCCGCTCGTGATCGGAGTATCCTTCCACTATACGGGCATAGATGTTCCACAGGACATCGTAGGGAACTCCTGCCTTCTCGACCGGAAAATTGGAGGCCGCCATACAACGGTCCGGACCGAGCACCTCGATCGCCGTCTCCAGATAGGGGCGCCAGAGTTCAGCGAGTTCCTTTGAGCCAGCAGGACGGGTTGATGCGCGAAAATCGAAGTTCCCGAGCGACATCAGCATCCCGCCCAGTTTCATGGTAACATTAGGGCAGCCGGCAAGATCGCGCATCGACCGGCTCCAGTCTGAGAAAACCTCAGCATCGCGTCCCCGATACCCGGCGTACCCCAATGGACTGCCGCAATGGATGACCACGATGCTCAGCGCGGGCACGGCGCGGGCCATCGCGACAACGTCCCCCATTTGCGGATGGAAGATGCTGGCTTCGAAAACCAGGCCATGCCCGGCGATTACGCGAAGCCCTTCATGAAAGGTCGGCTCGCGCAGGACGCCGGGCCGATCTGCGACATTGCCACTGCCGATAACCGGATCCGCGTCCCATTTGGCGCGCGTCCTGATACCACGCAACCGTCCGTTTGCAGCTTCGAGATGAGCCTCGACGACTTGCGCGATCGCATCGCCCATCGCCGGGTCCGCGTTGGCAACGATACCGGCCGCAATCTTGGTCGCCGTGTATTTCCCGCTAGCCGCGACGGCTCCCATTCCGGCGGCAAATTCCGTTTCCCCAACCGAGCGCAGGATCGCCGGGCCATCGGCGCGATACATCGACCCGCATTCGACATACACTGTCGATTCCACCTTGCGACGGCTCATCGCGATGTCGCAGGCATGCTCCTCGACAAAATAGCGATAACCGCTGGCATGGTGCCACATATGCATGTGCGTGTCGATAATCGGCATGTCAGCAAAGAGCGGTTCTTCGGGAACAGCCAGCGCCAGCCAGGCTTCGTCGGGACGTTGGGTGCGACTGAAGTCGGTGGTGGAAGTGTCATGGTGCATCGGCGTCGTCTCCTTCGACCAGCTACGGTGATCGTTTCCATTGGCCGGCCGAGTCCTCTCGCCGACACGTCCTGCGCATGCGAGAATCATGCCGATTTCGGCGAGGCACGACATGGTCGTGCGATCAATCACCCTGTGCATGCCCGCAGAGCATTGTGCTGGCCCGCGCGGAGCCGACACGAAGACGGCAACCGCTTGAACCCGTCTAAGTCGAGCGAACTGGCATGCTGCTTGCTAAATCGAGCACGAAGCATCCGCGCCGAAGGGCGCGCCTGGCGATCCTGCAACCCTCAGCCAGAGGCAACTGGCGGATCGCTGTGCGGCGAAAGCAAAATCGATAGGCAAATGGGAGAGATGAAATGAGCAGCGACCGCAATGCCACGGTGGGTTTCATAGGGCTGGGAGCAATGGGTCAACCGATGGCGCTCAACATCGCGAAGGCCGGGATGCCAATGGTGGTCTTCGATATCGCGCCGGAGCGCTTCAGCCCGCTGGAGCAACTGGGTGCGCGCTGGGCCGCCTCCCCGGCGATGGTCGCCGAGGCCGCAACGATCATCATCTCGATGGTCGATACCAAAGCACAGAACGAAGCTGTCATATTCGGGGACGATGGGATTGCGCAGAATGCCCGTGAAGGCGACCTCGTGATCGTCATGAGCACGATCGATCCCGAGGCATCTCGGGATTTTCGCGATCGTCTCGCAGAAAGAGGAATCCTTCTGGTAGACGCACCGGTGACCGGCATGATCGAAGGCGCGAAGGCGGGACGGTTGAACGCCTACGTCGGAGGCAGCCCCGAAGCAGTGGAGTGTGCGCGCCCGGTTCTGCAGACCATGACGCAGGAAATACTGCACGTTGGCGATGCGGGCCAAGGTAGCACCCTCAAGCTCATCAACAACATGCTGGCCCAGGCCAACCGTGTGTTGGTCGTCGAAGCCATGGTGCTCGCGGCAAAAGCAGGGATCGATCTGCAGCTCCTGATCGATACGGTCTCGAGATCGACGGGGAACAGCGTGATCTTCCAGCATGCCGCACCCAGGCTGCTTTCGCGCGATTTCACGGGAATTCGAATGGACATCACCATCAAGGATCTCGAAACGGAAACGCAAATCGGCAAGTCGCTTGGTGTCCCGCTGTTCATGGCGAATGTCGCCCAACAGGTCTACATGATGGCAAAGGCTGCCGGTTACGGCAGCGAGGACCCGGCAGCTGTCGTCAAGGTCTATGAACAGCTCACCGGCGTGTCGCTGGCCGGCAAGTAATATCCCGGCACCAGGCATGGTGCCTGCCACGCGAGCACCATGTCTTCGCCGCGGTCACGAAGAGCCGTCCCGGTCAGCCCGGGTCGGTCGCGCTTTGCAACTCAGCCATGCTGCGAACGCATCCCGGGCCAATTCAGTTAAGAAAATCTGCAGCAGCAGGCTGGTCTTCGCGGCAATGGCATGGTGATTGCTAGAGATGGAACAACCGCCAAGGAAGCGGTGCCAACGGGACAACGGCTTACAAGGCACTGTCTCATGACTGGATCAGGATCGAGAGAGGAATGGCGTGAAGGATCATTATAGCGAACGGGTTCCGTTCCCTGAACATCTGCACAAACCAGCCGCCTCGAGCGAAGCGGGTGGCTCCAATCTCCAGACATCGTCCCTGCCGTACCCCAAGCCCGCCTATGCATGGTTCGTCGTCGTGTGCCTGCAACTGGCCTATGCGGTCGCCTTGATCGATCGCCAGATCCTTTCACTGCTGGTACAGCCGATCCGCGCGGATCTCGCACTGTCGGATACCCAGTTCAGTCTCCTAGTCGGCTTCGCCTTCGTCTTGTTCTACAGCACGATGGGCCTTTTCTGCGGCCGCCTTGCCGACACAAGGAATCGTCGCAACATGATCATCTACGGGATGATTCTTTGGTCACTCGCGACAGCTGCCTGCGGGCTTGCAACCAACTTCACTCAACTGTTCATCACGCGCATGCTGGTTGGCGTTGGAGAAGCGGTTCTCAGCCCCGCCGCATATTCGATGATCGCGGATTATTTTCCCAAGGAAAAACGTTCGCAAGCTGCGGCCGCATACTCAATGGCAATATCTTTGGGATATGGCGGCGCTCTTCTGGCTGGTGGACTGATTGTCGCTGCTGTGTCGGAACACCAGTCGATCGTGGTTCCGGTGGTCGGTTCCCTGCGAGGCTGGCAAGCCGTTTTGATGATTGTCGGCGCGCCTGGTCTGATCGTGGCAGCAATGATGCTGTTCATCAGAGAGCCTGTTCGCCGGGAGGTTAAGAAGGGCGAGCATAAAGTCGGCGATGCGATTGCCTTCGTTCGGTCACGAGCCCAGATCCTGACCCTGGTCATTCTCGCGTTTGCACTGAATGGTCTCATCACCAATTGTGTATCGACCTGGACCCCCGCCACCTTCATGCGCACGTTCGGATGGTCGGCGGCGCACATTGCCGCGATCCAGGGCCTCGTCGTGATGACGTTCGGATCTGCAGGCATCTTTGCTGGTGGCTGGGTGGTGGCGCGGGTCGGTCAGCATGTGTCAAATGCCGTGGTTTTGACGACCGCCCGCAACGCCCTCCTCCTCATTCCCTTCTTCGCGCTGCTCCTTGGCTTCGCTCCGATGCCATGGTTGCGCATAGTCGGGATCGCCGGCATCGCGTTTCTCGGCGGGTTTCCTTCGGGCCTTGCCGCCGTCGCGATCTATCACATCACGCCCAACCAGTTTCGGGGTCAGGTGACCGCAATGTATCTCATGACCGGCACGCTCGTGGGTTTCGGTGTCGGAGTAACCTTGGTTGCTGCAATCACCGATTACATTTTCCAAAACGAGCACGCGATCGGAATATCCCTTGGTCTGGTAGTCGCTACAGCGGGCGTGGTGGCAGCGGGATTGCTGCATCTTGCCCTCAAACGGCCCGACAAGGATTGGGACTGATCGAGGGCTCGCGGTGCCCTGCCGGCAATGATTTGCTCCGTGCTTAATACCATTCCGGAAAGCGCCGCACTTGCTGCAATCCGCCTCACGGGAAATCGAGCGCAATCGTGATCGTCCCCAATGCCTTGATATTGGGCGAACATTTCAACCTCACAGGTCTGATTATGATGGTCACAGGGGTTAGCGAGAAAGTAATCGTGATAACGGGGCCAAGCAGCGGCCTTGGCGCAGCGACCGGAGCTCACCTAGCTAGTTTGAGCGGTTTCATCGCCCTGGCAGCACGCCGAAACGAGCGGGTCACCGCGCTTGCCCGCCTCCACCCTCGTGCAAAGGCAATGAATCACCTCAAGCCGCTAGGCGCCAGCAGTTTTTCGAGGCGTCCAGCTGCTTCATCAGGGCACCAACCTCGTGCCAGTGGACTTCGTCGCCTCGATCGCGCGGGGTCACGACCTCGCCTTCGACCATCACCGCATCCTGCTGTCGAACTGCTTCGCGCAGGGGGCGGCGCTGATGGCGGGCAAGCACAGCGACGATCCGGGCCGCGCCTATCCGGGCGACCGTTCCTCCGCGACGATCCTGGTGGACGACCTGACGCCCGCGACGTTCGGCGCGCTGATGGCGTTCCACGAGCACCGCACCTTCGCCAACGCGGTGCTGCTGGGCATCAATCCCTTCGACCAGTTCGGCGTCTAGCTGGGCAAGGAGATCGCCAAGCAGATCGACGCAGGCGGCACGCAGTTTGACCCCTCGACCACGGCGCCGCTGGCGCTGGCGAGGATCGGCTAAGTTTATGGGATGGCCAATTGACGCTGGGTCGCTTTTAATCTGAATTTGGTCACGATTGGCCGATTCCGAAAAGGGGGCCTCACATGAAACGGGCACAGATATACGCTAAGCCGTTCTGATCCAAAATTTCCTGTCCCCGAAGGCGAACCGGCGGACCGACAAATAGGGTTGGAGACATCAGGGTAGAATTTTGCCCTAGACATATCAGGATGCCGTTAAAGATCCGGCAGCCCCAAATATCTTGCCGCTGCCTTTCATCGTGCGTTTGGCAGTATACAGCGCTACGTCGGCGCGCCTGAGACCATCGTGAGGGTCATCGGCATCCGCTTCGAGGAACGCGCCGCCGATAGTTGCCGAAACCAATCTCTTGTATCCGTCCCGTTCCACCGTATGGCGAAGGCTGCCGAGCATTTCAGTGATGTATACCTCTGCCCGCGCGCAGTCACGTGGCCTGGTCAGCAAAATAACGAACTCGTCGCCCCCCAGGCGGGCGACAAAGATTCCATTGCCAGCCTTGTGCCGGAGCCGGTCCGCCATCACACGCAGTACATCATCGCCCGCTGCATGTCCGAAAGTATCGTTCACCCCTTTAACCTTACTGCGTCATAAATGGCTGATTGATTCTGGTGCAGCAAGGACATCGGATGAGGCGCCGCGCCATTGCCGCAGTGAGCATTCTACGGAGCGTCGCGATCGAGTTCGAGGTATGGCGCTCCGGCCGTATGGGTATGTCCAAGGGGTCTAGAACCGCGGGGAACCGGAGGTTCTTCGCGGTTCCCGGTAAAGGCAAGTCCAGAGGGGGGAATCGTCTCCCGTTCGGAGATCAGGAATCCGTAGGCTGCGATGCATAGACTGGCATGATGGTGGAAGCCACGCCAACCTCGCCCTTCATAGTGACCCAAGCCCAGTTCCTGTTTGAGGTCTCGATAGTCTCGCTCAATTCGCCACCGCATTTTGGTCGCGAAAACCAAATCTTGTAATGTGGTTGTAGCCGGCAGCGTTGAGAGCCAATACTTGAGAGGCTCATCATCTCCCTCGGGCCATTCGACTAGGAACCATTCTTCAGCCCTTGGCTGTGTAAGATCATAGTCTCTGGAGGCGACGCGAATACGTACAGCTGCAAAGCGGGATGCTAGCTCGACGTTGGTTCCTTCGCGCCATGCAATAGTCTTCCACATATCGACCGGCAGGTCATGGGCCAATGCTTTGGCTGAAAGCGGTTTATGGTCTTTGCTTCGTTGCAACAGCTTGGGAGGGCGACCTCTCCCGCTCCATGTTTTTGGTGGTAACGGCCCTTCACCCGGGCGCCAAAGACTGACGGTTGGTTGGACGCCTACTGAATAGGTGAGCCCGAGATCAGTCAGCTCCTGGCGAAACTGGCCATCCGCGCCGTACCCTGCATCGGCGAGCACGATACCAACTGGTGTCTGTTCCGCGAGCGCAGCGCGAACCTGATCGATCGCAATTTGAGGCTTCGTCTGAAAGACTGCCTCGTCTGGTATCTTTGCTTTATGGCGTCGCTCTGGGTCGTCCAGCCAGATCTCGGGCAGGTAAAGCTGCCAGGCGATCGGCAAGCTTGCGCCCTCATTGGCTATGGAGAGGCTGACAGCGACTTGGCAGTTATCTTGTTTGCCGAGTTGTCCGCAATATTGACGCGCGACACCGACCGAGTGTTTGCCCTTCTTCGGAAAACCCGTGTCATCGATGATCCAGGACGTGATCGGCCCGCTGCGCTCGATCATCTGTGGCAATACCCAATCTCGGACACGCCTTATCAATGCTTCATCAGACCACGGCGCCTGCCCCACAAAATGCAGTAAAGACTGATGTTTGGCCGAAACACGCGCCGGTGCTGTCACCGCCGCCAACGGTTCCACGCTCTTGCGTGCCACTGGCATCATCAACCCAATACAATAATCTCGAAGCGGCTCTGCACGATCCGCATGCCCGATGACTTCGGTTAGCGCTTCAACATATCCATCAAACGAGCTTGTCTCGTTCTCGCCGGTCGTCACCATGCCGCTCACCCGTCGCTATGAATCGGCAGTCTATCATAATCGATTCGCCAGCGAATCCCCCAGCCGGCGATTTTTGTGACTCAGTAAGATTAACAGGCTGCGGAAAAAGGGTTGGCAGAGCCGGCCATTGGCCTCGCTTTCGCCGTTTTCTAGCCCAAGGCGTCAGTCATTCTGGGAGGTAACCTTCCAGAATCCGGTCGTTTTTGACCGGCCTCGGGCGCTATGAGGCGCAGGCCTAGGTTGCGCCCAGCAGTTTCGGCAGCCTGACGAGGTTGTAGGCGGCAGCGGTGAGCGTGAAGGACCATCCGACGCGATCTTGCCCACGGTGTCGGGTTTTTCGCATGGTGCCGCAGGTTTTTGCCCATCCGAACACTTCCTCGATCCGCTTGCGAATTTTCTAGGAGAGGCCGTAGCCGGGATGGCGTGTCGTACGCCCGTCAATGGCAGAACGGCGATTGGTGTTATTCTGGGCCACGTGCGGGGTGACGTCCATCTCGCGCAATGCCTCGACGAAGGCGGCGG
>NZ_BAAILP010000308.1:16278-16560 GCF_054589055.1 Novosphingobium sp. 11B
GGCGCCCAGCGTGATCCGATGGCGCCCTTCCATCCGGCCCAGCATGGTCAGTGCGGCCTCGCGTTCGGCGGTGCCGGTCGCGTGGGTGAGGATCGCATCGACTACGAGGCCATTGCGGTTCTCCATGAGGACATGGGCCATATGGCACAGCTTGGCTGCGTGGCCCCGCGCTTTCTTGAATAAGCGGGCATCGGGATCAGTGGTTGATGCATGGGTCGCATTGCTGCGCTTCTCGCCCCGGAAATCGCGTCCGGCATTGCTCGGCGCTGTTTTCTGCTCGCC
>NZ_BAAILP010000309.1:0-245 GCF_054589055.1 Novosphingobium sp. 11B
GCAGATGGATTACAACCTGCTCTTCCGCTGGTTTGTCGGCCTGGCGATGGATGCGCCGATCTGGGATGTCACGGTCTTCACCAAGAACCGCGAGAGGCTACTATCCAGGGACGTTGCCGCCAGGTTCCTGTCCGCCATCATCAACCAGGCCCGCGTGCAGGCTCTTCTGTCCGACGATCATTTCTCGGTGGACGGCACGTTGGTCGAAGCGTGGGCCAGCGTGAAGAGCTTCAGGCCCAAGGATG
>NZ_BAAILP010000310.1:0-5356 GCF_054589055.1 Novosphingobium sp. 11B
CCCGACCACCCTTAGGGTACTATCGTTGGGTGGTCGGGTGGGGGCGTGGGCCGGTGCCGCAACGGGAATGCCCAGCATGGGCATTCCCCAAACAACTCATCCACTTTCACTTCACATTCAGGCGGGAGCCCCTATATGGGCTCCTGCCGGCCTCGGTCGGCTATGAGGATAAATTGCCCCGTGCAATAGACGCAGCGGACCCGGGGGCGGTACCCGGCGGCTCCACCATCACCCGTTTCCATACGGGAACAACCCTGTTGTCGCAGGGGTGATGACGGGGCCGAACTAGGATCGACGTGTGTTGAAAAGCGGTGTTTTCTTCCGGGCTGAGTAACCCGTTCAAGGCTCAAAACTCATAAGTGCCAACGACAACGAAGCACTTGCTCTCGCGGCGTAATTCTAGGGGCTAACGCCCTGAAGTTACAAAGTTAGAACACGGTTGGACCCACCGGGTAACAGAAGCGGATTCCGGGGGCTGGGGGCGAGCCTATCAACAGAATCGCCCCACCTCTCCGCTCCATGCCCGGCTTGCGGCCGCTTCACGGAAAGGATGGTTCGGCCATGACATTTTCAGGCAGCTGCCATTGCGGCAAGGTGACGTTCTCGGTCTCCGGAGAAATTCCTGCCGAGGCAATGAGTTGCAATTGCTCACATTGCCGCCGCAAGGGATTCCTCCTTGCCTTCGTCCCGCACGAGGCCCTGACGATCGGGAGCGGGGCGGATGATCTCGTCGAGTATCGCTTCAACCGGCACGTGATCGGGCACCAGTTCTGCCCGACCTGCGGGGTTGAGGCCTTTGCGCGAGGAGAGGGGCCCGACGGCGCGAAGATGGCGGCGATAAACTTGCGCTGCGTGCCGGACGCCGACCTTGACGCGCTGACGGTCAAAAAGATCGACGGGGCGAATTTCTGACAGTTACGCGGCCTTTCGCTCGACCCCATGGTCGGGAGAGGAGGCTTGTGCCTTCGCAAGCAGCGCGGCCTTCTCGAACTTGATGCAGTCGAGAATCTTGGCGCCGGCCATGAACACGGCGCCGGTGCAAGCCAGGAACAGGAGCTTGCCACCGAATCCGGGGAACCGGGTAAGGTACACACTGCCACGCTCCACCGCGCCCAGCGCGAGGGCGTAGATGATCATGTAGGCTTCCCAGTTGCTCTTGATCACGAACAGGCGACCGACTTTCCGGAGCATTTTCATCCCTTTGTTCTGGTCACAGTTCAGCAACGTTCGTGCCAACCGCGCGTTCCCGCCGAGTCTCGTGCTTAACGAAACCTTGAATGTAAGGGTTTCCGACGATTAATAAATCAGGACGGGCCCGTAAAAGGTGTCCCGCGTCGCAACCGACTGATGGATGACGATACTTTCGGCGCGGTTGCCAAGGCCGCGCGCATCGGCCATAGGGCTCACATCCTTCCCCAGGGCAGTTTTGGTATTTGACGAGAGCGTGGCACGATACCCGTGCGCGTTCCAAACCATTGCGAGGCCAAAGGGTGAAGATGGCAATGACTGACAGAGTTGATCGTTCGGGGCTGCAGGTCGATGCGGGGCTGGCAAAGTTCGTGGAGGAGCAGGTTCTGCCCCCGATCGGACAGGATGCTGCCGGCTTCTGGCAGGGCTTCGCGTCGCTCGTGGCCGAGTTTGCGCCGCGCAATCGCGCACTCCTCGACAAGCGCGATTCGCTTCAGGCCCGGATCGACGAGTGGCACCTTGCGCGAGCGGGCAAGCCGATCGACCAGGCCGAGTATCAGGCCTTCCTGCGCGAGATCGGCTATCTCGTGCCCGAACCGGCCGACTTCACCATCGGCACCCAGTGCGTCGATCCCGAAATCGCGACGATGGCCGGGCCGCAACTGGTCGTGCCCGTGCTCAACGCGCGCTTTTTGCTGAACGCCGCCAATGCTCGCTGGGGCAGCCTTTATGACGCCTGGTATGGCACCGATGCGCTCGACGCCGCGCCCGCGCAGGGGCCGGGCTACGACGCGGTGCGCGGCACCGCAGTCATCGCGGCGGGTCGGGCGTTCCTCGACCGGGCGGTGCCGCTGAAGGCAGGCTCGTGGGCTGATCTGGCAGATGTCGATACAGTCGAAATCGCCGACGCGTCGCAGTTCATCGGTCGTACCGTCAAGGGCCTGCTGTTCGCCAACAACGGGCTCAACATCGAAGTCGTCGTCGATGCGGCCAGCCAGGTCGGCAGCACGGACAAGGCTGGTATCGCTGACATCGTCCTTGAAGCCGCGCTGACCACCATCGTCGATCTCGAGGATTCGGTCGCGGCGGTCGATGCCGAAGACAAGATCGCCGGCTATTCCAACTGGCTTGGCATCATCCGGGGCGACCTGACCGACACCTTCGAAAAAGGCGGCCGGACGCTCACGCGCGAACTGGCGGCCGACAAGACGGTGACGCTTGCTGATGGGGCCGAGAAGGCGCTGTCCGGCCGCTCGCTGCTGTTCGTGCGCAATGTTGGTCACCTCATGACCAACCCGGCGATTCTGCTGCCCGATGGCTCGGAAATTCCCGAGGGTGTCATGGACGCGGTGATCACCAGCGCGATCTCGACGCAGGACGTCAAGGGGCTGGCGAAGTACGGCAACAGCCGCGAGGGCAGCATCTACATCGTCAAGCCCAAGATGCATGGGCCTGAGGAGTGCGCCTTCACCAACGCGCTGTTCGATGCGGTGGAGGACCTGCTTGGCCTTTCGCGCCACACGATCAAGGTCGGCGTGATGGACGAGGAGCGCCGGACTTCAGCCAACCTCGGTGCCTGCATCGAGGCGGTGAAGGACCGTATCGTTTTCATTAACACCGGCTTCCTCGACCGTACCGGCGACGAGATCCACACCTCGATGAGGGCGGGCCCGATGATCCGCAAGGCCGCGATCAAGGGTTCGGCTTGGATCGCCGCTTACGAGAAGCGCAACGTCGCCATCGGCCTGCGGCATGGTCTTTCCGGCGTGGCGCAGATCGGCAAGGGTATGTGGGCGGCGCCCGACATGATGCGCGACATGATGGAGCAGAAGATCGGCCACCCGAAGACCGGCGCTAACACTGCCTGGGTGCCGTCGCCGACCGCTGCGACACTCCACGCGATGCATTATCATCAGGTCGATGTCTTTGGCCTGCGCGAGGGCATCGCCAATGAGGACATTCCGGGCCTCGACCTGCTGCTCTCCGTCCCGCTGGCCGAAGGTACCAACTGGTCCGAGGAGGAAGTGCGCGAGGAACTCGACAACAACGCGCAGGGGCTGCTGGGCTACGTCGTGCGCTGGATCGACCAGGGCGTCGGCTGCTCCAAGGTGCCGGACATCAACGATGTCGGGCTGATGGAGGACCGCGCGACACTGCGCATCTCCAGCCAGCACATGGCGAACTGGCTGCTGCACGGTGTCTGCTCGAAGGAGCAGGTCATGGAATCGCTGCAGCGCATGGCCGCCAAGGTCGATGCGCAGAATGCGGGCGATCCGCTCTATGAACCGATGGCGGGCAATTGGGACACCAGCATGGCCTTCCAGGCGGCCTGCGACCTGGTGTTCAAGGGCGTCGAGCAGCCGAGCGGCTATACTGAGCCGCTGCTGCATGCCTGGCGCCTGAAGAAGAAGGCGGCCTGATCCACGGTCCCGGCCCGCCGTGAAGGCGGGCCGGGATGTTAAAGGCGATTTAACTCCGTTTTAGGCATTCATCCCGTATAATCGGACCCGGTTCTTTGCAGGGAGCGGGCATGTTCATTC
The DNA here is from genome assembly GCF_054589055.1 of Novosphingobium sp. 11B. NCBI lineage: Bacteria > Pseudomonadati > Pseudomonadota > Alphaproteobacteria > Sphingomonadales > Sphingomonadaceae > Novosphingobium > Novosphingobium sp. 11B. The sequence goes on from NZ_BAAILP010000310.1 coordinate 3,729, forward strand.
ACCGTCAGCGGATGGAAACGCGCACGATGCTGGCCATCAAGGCCAACATCCGCATCGGTAGCCGCGTTGCCGAGGCGACGCTGGCCAATGCCTCTTCGCGCGGTGTGCTGGCGCTGGTCGATGCACCTCCGGCACGCGGCGTCGCGGTAGAGCTTGTCGTCGGCGATCAGGTGATCAAGGGACAGGTCCGCTGGCGCGCGCATGACCGCTGCGGCATCGCGCTCAAGGAAACCATCGATGTTGCCGAACTGATTGAGGGCAAGGCCGTCCCGGTCGTCTACGTGCCGGAGCGACTGGCCCGGCGCAGCGCGATGGAACTGCTGCGCAGCCTCCTGAATTAACGTGCGTCGAATTCCTCTCGCGCGCGTTCGACGCGCTCGAGGTTCGCTTCCGCCCACATCCACACGCCGCAGAACGCTTCGCTGAGGGTTTCGCCCAGCGGGGTTAGGGCATAGTCCACTCGCGGCGGGACTACGGGATGGACGGTGCGAGTCAGCATCCCGTCCCTCTCCATGCGGCGCAGCGTCTGGGTCAGCATCTTCTGGCTGATGTCGGGCACGGCGCGGGCCAGTTGGGTGAAGCGCTGCACGCCGTTTTCCTCGAGCACTTCGAGCAGGATCATCGTCCACTTGTCCGCCACCCGCCCGATCAGCTCGGTGACGAGCGCTTCCACGCGCGGGTCGATGTGCTCGCAGTTCTTGTCGGGGGCGGGACGGGCAGCCATTGGGTCACTCTCTTTCGGGTAAGTATAAATCTTTTGGGTGCCTTCTTTCGAATAGAATGTGGAGTGCTAGATCGATGGCGTCAACCAAGGAGTGTCCCCATGAAGACCACCGGAAACACCATCCTCATCACCGGCGGCGGCTCGGGCATCGGCGAGGCGCTGGCCCGGCGCTTCCATGATGCGGGCAATATCGTCATCGTCGCCGGGCGCCGTCTCGACGCGCTGGAAGCCGCCTGCGCGGGCCGCGCGAACATGCATGCGATCACGCTCGACGTGGAAAGCGCCGCAGGCGTCGCCGCGTTCGCCCCAGAAGTGCTGGAGAAGTTCCCGGCGCTCAACGTGCTGGTCAACAATGCCGGCATCATGCGCTACGAGCGGCTGGACCGCGCCCGCGACTTGTCGGACGCCGAGGCGACGATCACCACCAACCTGCTCGGCCCGATCCGGCTCATCGACGCGCTGGTGGATCATCTCGTGGCCAGGGGCGACGGGGCGATCGTCAACGTCACGTCGGGCCTCGCCTTCGTGCCGCTGCCGGGCACGCCGACCTACAATGCGACCAAGGCTGCGATCCACAGCTACACGATGTCGCTTCGCGAGATGCTGCGTGACAAGGTCGAGGTTATCGAACTGGCACCGCCCGCCGTGCAGACCGACCTCACCCCCGGGCAGAGCACGCGCGAGGGTTACCAGCCGCTCGGCGAGTTCGCCGATGAGGTCATGGCACTTTTCGCGCAGCAGCCGACGCCCGAGGAAGTGCTGGTCGAGCGCGTGAAGCCGCTGCGCTTCGCGGAAGTGCAGGGCACCATTGCGCAAGTCATGGCTCACATGAGCGCGATGACCCGCAAGATGTTCGAGCAGCTCGGGTTGTGAAGCCGTCGTCGTCCCGGGTTTGGCCCGGGAC
>NZ_BAAILP010000310.1:5522-6810 GCF_054589055.1 Novosphingobium sp. 11B
CCGCGAAGGCGCATGGTCTTGCCCGAGGCCGGGTCTTCGAAGATCTCGGAGGTGTAGGAGATCGCCGAGGCCCGGTCGCCGTTGACGCGAATCTCGCCGGGGTGGGCGACGTAGACCATCGGCTTCGCAGCGTTTCCACCGAGGCCGTAGTTCTTCATCGATTCCACCCATGCGGAAACGATCGTTTTCTTGCCGGTGAAGCCGCCAAGGTCGGGAAATTCGGGCAAGGCCCAGTACGAATCCTCCGCCCAGGTCGAGGCCCATGTCTCGGCATCGCGGGTCATCACCGCGTGGGCATAAGTATCGAGCAATTCGCGGATGAGGATGCGGTCCTCCAGCGGTCCGGTGAACGCCATGGTCGAAGTCTCCTTACCAGGCGTGCTTTTCGCCGTTCCACTTGTAGAATTCGCCGGTCTCCTCGATCGCCCACCCGTCGGTCAGGGCCATGATCGAGGACGCGCTTTCCTGCGGGGAGATGTCGGCGCCGGGGCCGCTCATGTCGGTGGCGACGTAGCCGGGGTGGATGACGCCGACCACGATGCCGCGATCCTTCAGGTCGAACGCGACCGAGCGCATCATGCGGTTCAGGCCCGCCTTGACCGCTGCGTAAGGCCAGTAGCCCCCGTAAGGCCAGGTCGATGCGCCGAGCTGGCTGGAGAAGTTGATGACCTTCGAACCTTCGTGCAGGCGCGGCAGGAAGGCGCTGAGCACGCGCAGCGGGCCTTTCAGCATGATCTCGATCGAATTGTCGAAGTCGTCCCAGTCGATCCCGTCGAACTGCGGTTCCGCCTTACCGGTGACGCCGGCGACATTGTACAGCACGTCGACCGGTTCGCTGCCGGTATCCGCGGCGCCCGAGGCGACCGAGGCATTGTCGCCCACGTCCATCGCGTGGACCGTGATCCTGCCGTCCGAAGAGGCTGCCAGTTCGTTGAGCGCGGCCGCGCCCGAGGGATCGCGGGCGAGGGCATAGACCCGGTCGCCGCGCTCGGCATGCTGCTTGACGAGTTCGAACGCGATGCCGCGCGCTGCTCCGGTGATTGCCACTGTCGCCATCGGGATATCCTTTCCTTCGATGCCCGGTTTTCGGGATTCGTTATCGGGCGCAACTCTGGAAGAGGGAGCGGGCTGGCGACACCTGTGACTTTTGAGAGAAGCGCGGTGCCTGAGAGGTCGTCGTCCCGGACTTGATCCGGGACCGCTGGCCGTGAACGGCCTACCTTACAGTATGGCGCCTTCCTGTAAGCGTCCGCCTAAAGACAGGCACCGGTCCCGGATCAAGTCCGGG
>NZ_BAAILP010000310.1:6965-10202 GCF_054589055.1 Novosphingobium sp. 11B
AGTCGTGCGCGAGTTTCAGGTTGTCCCAGTCCTCCCGCCATTGTGGGAAGGCCTCGATCATCTCGCTTGCCCAGATGGCGTCGTAGCGGCGCGCGGCGGGTTCGAAGATCGCCGCCAGTTCCGCGTCGGTGCGGGCCGCGACGGCCAGTTCGAGCCATGCCGCATAGTCCCGCGTCTGGACCGAGCGCCAGTGGGCATCGCAGGCCAGTTCGATCATCGGCTCGTCGGTGCGGCGCGAAACCGCGTCGAAGTAGTCGGCGAGGAACGTGCGCATCCGGTGGTAGACGACCTGATCGACGACGGCGGACACGAGTTCCATTCTGGTCTGGAAGTGATGGTGCATCGTCCCGCGCGACACCTCGCTGGCGCTCGCCACCGCGGCGGTGGTAAGGCCGGGGTAGCCGCTCTCCACGAGGCAGTCGATCGCTCCGGAAACCAGCCGCTCGCGCATCATCGCGCTCTTGCGTTGTTGCCACTTTTCGGGGACGCCATTCTCCGGCAGGCGGGCATGCAGTTCGGGCATGAGCGCGTTGAGCATCCGGTCCTGCAGTGCCTCGGCCTTCATCGTCCTTCCCCCGTATCCCTTTGTTTCCCTGCGCTATCAGCGGGTTCGCCCGAACCTATCCTAAGTCGCAGGTTAGCAGATGCGCCGGAGCGTAGCATAAAAACCGGCAGTTGAGCCGGTTTATTTATCGCCGGCCGCACTCAAGGCCAGAGGCGCGCAAGAAAACAGACGCGCCCTGTCCGGGAACGGGAGAGTGAAAGGCCATGCCCAGCGCACGCGAGCAATCTGTCCGGAGTCCTGCCTCTTGGACACTCTGACGACCACCCGCTTCGACCTCGAGGCTGAAGTCCGCGACCTCGCTGCGCGGCGCGACATCGCCGATGCGGCGGCGCGCTACATGCGCGGTCTCGACCGGCTGGAACCGGACCTGCAGCGCAGCGCCTTCCATGACGACGCCGTCGTCGACTGCGGCCTGATGAAGGGCAGCGCCGACGAATTCGTGGCCTTCGCGCAAGGCTTCCTCGCCGACATGAACGCCACGCACCACCTGCTTGGTCAGTCGCGCATCGCCGTCGACGGGGATGGCGCTACCGGCGAGTGGTACTTCCAGGCGTGGCACTCGGTTTCGAGCGAGGACGGGGGCGTGCGCGACCTGTTCATCTCGGGCCGCTACCTCGACACTTATGCCTGCCGCGACGGCGAATGGCGCATCGTCACCCGCACGTTGGTGACCGACTGGGTCAAGGACGATCCGGGCACCCTCGACTTCTTCGCCGCCAATCCGGAAGCCCCGCGCGGCGGCCGGGCCGGCACCGATCCCAGCCAGTCCAATTCTGGCCAACGATAACAGCGATAACCACAGGATACCTGAAGCCATGAACATCCATACCAAGGTTTCCCGCTACTCGCAGGAATTCGATCCGCCGGTGCGCGGCGATACCATCACCGCCGACCGCTACACCACTAAGGAGTGGATGGACGGCGAGATGAAGAACCTTTGGCCCAAGGTCTGGCACCTTGGCGGGTTGCTGGCGGAACTGGAGGAGCCGGGTGACATCATCCGCCACAACTTCGCCAAAGAATCCGTCATCATGGTCAAGCAGGAAGACGACTCGATCAAGGCGTTCTACAACTCCTGCCCGCACCGGGGTAACCGGCTCGTGCTGGGCGAGATGGCCAGCGTGCCGCGCATCGTCTGCGGCTATCACAACTGGACCTTCGACCTCGACGGCACCCTCGCCAAAGTGCAGGACCCCGACGATTTCGAAGGCGGCACGCCCTGCGGCAAGGTCCACCTTTCCGAACTGCGCTGCGAGACATGGGGCCCGTTCGTGTTCTGGTGCATGGACGACGACGTCGCCCCGCTGCACGAATGGCTCGAACCGTTCCCCGAGCGCCTTAAGGGCTACGGAATCGAGAACTGGGTGCGGGTGCTCAACGTCTCGGCCGATGCGGACTTCAACTGGAAGATCATCCGCGACAACTTCAACGAGAGCTATCACCTCCCGACGATCCACCCCGAACTGGCGACCTTCATCAACGACGGCCTGCCCGACACCCTGTTCGAGATGTACCCCTCGGGCCACAACTCGATGTGGATGAAGGGCCATCAGGCGACCACCCGCGTCGATTACCACACCTCCGAAGTGCCCGCTCCGCTGGGCGAGGCAGCGCGGGCGTGGGGCATCGATCCCGAGGAATACAACGGCCGCACGGGTGATCTGCGCGAAGCGATCATCGAGGCGAAGCGCCGCCTCGGTCCGGGCCGGGGCTACACCAATTACGACAACATGAGCGACCAGCAGCTGGTGGACTATTTCCACTGCACTCTGTTCCCCAACCTGACGCTCACCATGAGCCCCGAGCAGTTGCAGGTCCTGCGCACCGAGCCGCACCCGACCGATCCGGAAAAGTGCGTGTTCCAGCACTGGTGCCTCTATCCGCCGGTCGAGGGCATGAAGGAGGTCTTCACCCCGCTCGGCATGTTGCCGCTGCAGCATGACGCGGTGGCGCGCCATTCGGTTTACGGCGACGGCGTTTCGGTGGGCTACGTGGCCGATCAGGACCTGTCGATCGGCACCAGCCAGCAACAGGGCCTGAACTCCCGCGGGTTCAAGGGCTGCATCCTGCCGGGTCAGGAAAAGCGTATCCAGCGCTTCCACGAACTGCTCAACGATTACGTGAAGGGTGCGTCAGAATGATCGCCTGCCCCATCGAGGATCGTCTGGCGATCCAGGACCTGCTTGTGTCCTATGCCCATGCCGTCGACAGCCTGCACGACCTCGACGGCATCTGCGCCGTCTTCGTGGAGGACGCGGTGTTCGACCTGTCGGGCATCGGTTTTCCCAGCCTCAATGGACACGGCGAGATCCGCAAGTTCTTCGAGGACACCTTCGCGGCGATGTCGGCCCATGCGCATTACCTGACGAACTTCGCGATCACCGCCTACGATGGCGATACCGCGTCGATCCGCGCCTATGTGATCGGCATGGGCAAGTACAAGGCAGGCGGCGGGATCACCGTCAACGGGCGCTACTACTTCGACGTCGTGCGCACGCCCGAGGGCTGGAAGGCCAAGCGCTACACGATGGATTTCCTGATCCCGATCGAGGGGTGACGTCGTCCCGGACTTGATCCGGGGCCGCTGGCTGTCTTTAGATGCGTGCTCGCCGCGAAGCACCCTGCCGATGGTTCGGTGGTTCACGGCCAGCGGTCCCGGATCAAGTCCGGGA
>NZ_BAAILP010000311.1:0-396 GCF_054589055.1 Novosphingobium sp. 11B
GGTGGGTTCAACGGGTGGCGGCAACACAAGCTTGGAAACGCTCGGCGGGTGTTTGGTATTCGAGCGTTTTCCTTGGTCGTTCGTTGAGTTGCCGGGCGACAGCGCTCAGTTTGGCCTGGCTGTATAGCGACAGATCTGTTCCTCTGGGAAAATACTGTCGCAGCAGGCGATTGGTGTTTTCGTTGGAGCCGCGTTGCCAGGGCGACTGCGGGTCGCAGAAATAGACTTCAACATCGGTAGCCAGCGTGAGGCGGGGATGATCGGCCAGTTCCTTACCGCGATCCCAGGTAAGTGACTTGTAGAGTTCGCGCGGCAGGCGCTGCGTCTGCCTGATCAGCGCCGACACGACGCTCCTTGTGTCCTTGTTGGCGACCTTGACCAGCATCACATAGCGCG
>NZ_BAAILP010000312.1:0-467 GCF_054589055.1 Novosphingobium sp. 11B
CGCCGCGCGCGCGTTCCTCGATCACGCGCTCCAACGCGGAGACGGCGAAAGTGACGCCCGCCGCCTTCACGCACTGCAGGTCGATCGGGCTGAGCAGGGTGGCACGGGCCAGAACGTCCTCGGCGGCGCCAAGGGCCTTGCCCTGCGCGGGATCGAAGGCGCCTGCATCGACGAGGTCGGCCACGGTCGGCGCGATGCGGCTCATGTCGTAGGCCGCGCCGCCGCTCAGCAGCACCGGCGTCGGTCCTTCGCCAAGGTCGATGCGGCCGAGGAAAAGGCCGTCCTTCCAGTCGGCGGGGAGCATATCGAGCGAGGTCATGCCGTTCGTCCTTTTCGTCTTTGGGGCCGTCGTCGTCCCGGACTCGACCCGGGACCGGTGCCTGTCTTTAGGCGGGCGCTGCCGTGCCGGGCGCCCTGAAGCTGTGTGGGCTGGTCACGGCCAGCGGTCCCGGATCGAGTCCGGGACG
>NZ_BAAILP010000313.1:0-429 GCF_054589055.1 Novosphingobium sp. 11B
GGCGGGATGCTCCTGTTGCGCAACCTCCCGGAAAAGCGGCGTCTCCTCCATGCGGGAGCGCAGATAGACGCCCACGAAACCCAGTGGCCCCGCCAGCAGGAACGGCAGGCGCCAGGCCCACTCGCGCATCGCGGCATCGCCCAGCAGCAGCGAGAAACCGAGCATCAGCATGGCACCTGCGCAGAACCCTGCCAGCGTGCCGACCTCCAAGAAGCTGCCGTAGAAGCCGCGCTTCGCATCGGGCGCATATTCGGCCATGAAGATCGCGGCGCCGCCGTATTCGCCGCCGGTCGAGAAGCCCTGTATCATGCGCAGAAGGACCAGCAGTGCGGGCGCCCACAGCCCGATCGTCGCATAAGACGGGATCAAGCCGACGGCCACGGTCGCGCCTGCCATCATCACGATCGTTATCCCCAGTACCGCCTTGCG
>NZ_BAAILP010000314.1:0-6311 GCF_054589055.1 Novosphingobium sp. 11B
GCCGGCTTGTCGAACTGCCCCGCCACGCTGCGATAGAAGTCGGCATACTCATCCTCGCTGATGTCCGACTTCGACCTGGCCCACAGCGCTGCGCCGTCGGCAAGCTGCCGAGCTTCTTCCTCGCTCCCGGTTTCCTCCACGAATATCGGCACCGGGACATGGCCCGACTGAGCCTTGACGATCCGTTCGATGGTGTAGAGCTCGGCATAGCTTTTCGCTTCGTCGAGCAAGGTCAGCGTTACCCTCGTTCCCCGCAAGGGAGCGGCAGCGGGATCGACCGGAGCTATGGTGTAAGTGCCCGAACCATCGGATGCCCAGCTCGCCGCCTCGTCCTCACCCGCGCGGCGGGAAACGACCTCGACTTTGCCCGCGACCATGAAGGCCGAGTAGAAGCCCACGCCGAACTGGCCGATGAGCTGCTGTCCCTCGCCGTTCTTGTCGGCGGCGAGCCTGTCCATGAACGCCTTCGTCCCCGACCGGGCAATTGTGCCCAGGGTCTCGGCCATGTCGATCGCGGACATCCCGATGCCATTGTCCGTGACGGTGAGCGTTCCGGCGTCCTTGTCTAGCGTTACGGTGATGCGCGGCTGGGCGTCGTCGCCAAGCAGTTCGGGCCGGGAGATCGCTTCGTAGCGCAGCTTCTCGCAGGCATCGGCAGCGTTGGAGATAAGCTCGCGCAGGAACACGTCCCGGTCCGAATAGACCGAATGGACCATCATGTGCAGGAGCTTGGAAACATCGGCCTCGAAGGCGCGGGTCTCAGGGGCGGCAAACGTCTCGGTCGTCATCGTCTCTTCGGCTCACATGTTTCGGACTTACGCCAGCCAGATGGATCGGAACGTTTCCACGTTCAAGAGGGCCGACTCTCGGATAGGCGGGTGAGGACTGGCAGCCCCGCCCATTTGATTTAGGAGGCTCGCATCAGCGCGCCCAGCTGTTTTCGCAGAGACGGTCGCTCCAAATGAGAATCGACATTGGTGAAGCCCTCTTTCGCAAGTGCGATAGCCAGGCTTTGCAGGTTCTTACAGCTGCCTTCTCGAGCGATCTCGAAAGCGCGCTCCAGAATCGGACGTCCAGTTATCAAGCAATCCTCCCGTTCCCAATTCGTGCAACGTCACCCTCCATCAAGGTGACGAAAAAATGAGGCCCGGCCGGTGTAGGAGATGTATCCCGCGACCAGGCCCCAGGGATCTCCAGTTGCGGGTTAGGTCAACCAGGATGAGGGTGTTTGATAAAGGCAGACCGGCAAGAACGGTTGCTGCGACCTGAAAATATTCTCCGCCTACGCAGTATCCAAACCTTGGTGGTCTCGATGCTGATAAAGTGGCCCGGCGCTAGCTTACGGAACGTGCGCCGGGCCCAGGTTTTCACGTCAATCATGACTGTTCCTCAGGATAGGAACGTCTGGGGGATCCGCTTGGTTTACGTGGTTCACGCGACGATCGGCGGATGCTCAAAAATGCGTAAGGGATAGCTGCAGTTGATCGTCCTGTTTCGGCTCGGTGTTGGCCAACCGTGCGATCCTCGCCGCATCAGACAGGTCGTTGTCCTCGATGCAGACAAAATCGCGCGTGATCTCCACCTTCTCCCGCAGGCGCTGCAGAACGACGGGAAAAATGTCACGAAGCTGGCGGCAGTCCTCATGCGTGGCGTCGGCCCTATCGGCTTGGTCGAAGCGGTGCTGAGCCAGCGCGATTAAGGCATCGTCGGCTATCGGGCCGGTCACCAGGATACCCAATCCATCTCGGCGTCGTCGACCGCTTCGAACATTTCTGGATCCGCGCCGGTGTCTCCCAGGCGCTTGCGGACCGCATCGGGGTTGCCGTCCTTCGGAAACCCACGATCCGATCTGGCGATCGAGGCGAGTTGGCCAATGAAGCCGCCTCGCTCGCTCTGTTCCAGTATCCAGCGCCCGAAAGGCAAGGATTTCGAACTGGTCTCATAGCCTCCGAGGTCAAGCGGACCATCCATCTTCGATAGTGCAGGCATCGCAGAATCACTCCTTGGTGGAATGACACAATGCTATATGTTCCGCATTTGTTCTGCAATCCGTTACGGTCAGGTTATGGGAACGAAACGGTTCGAGACAGTCTTCGACTACTCATTGTGTCACTGCGGTCGCGTGTCGCGGTGGACACTAGGCGCGGCTGAAGTGCAAGCCTGCGGTAGCCGCGAAGCGCGGTGCAGCCCGTCAGAGCAACGCTGATGCCATGCCGGTTCTGCACTTCGAATGGCGAGGAATCCCTTCTCGACGAACTGGCCGCCCGCATGTGGGCATCGTGCGAGACGTGAGACCGCGACGCAGCGGACCAAGGAATAGGACTATGCTGGGCCGCACTGGCAGTTCGTGTTCCGGAACTATGCGCGCACATTCCTGGCAGCGGCGCGCAGGGATCACGATCGCGACGGGTAAGCCCAGCCCCCGGGCCGGATGAACCGTTTCGCGATCGACTTTATCGATATCGCCGGGCGCGAGGCGGAGCAGGAGCCCATCCAGCCCTGCGGCTGGCGCTTGCCTAGCTCTCGACCAGCCTTATCGCAGAGGAATGGCAAATAGAGCGCTTTTGGAACCGCTTGACGTAACCGCCCGGCACTCACGGGTATGAACCTTTATTTCCGGACGCGGGATGTTTCGATCTATCTCAACCGCTGGAAAATCCTGGCTAAGGAGCGATCAGAGCCACGAACGAAGGGGAGCTCAAAGCGTGGTCGAGGCTGAGAAACGCGACCGGCAAACCGATAAGGATCGAGGCGACGGCAGCGACGCCCCAATAGCGCCGGGTCATTCGCGCTCTCCCGCATGATCAACCACAACTATGTCGATCATCGCCCGAAAGAAGGCGAGCAAATCCGCCGCCGGCATCGCAGGAACTTGGAAGGCGCCGTGGTTGATGGCGCTCTCCACGTCTTCTTCCGTTGCCTTGCGGCGAGCAACCGATACGTCCATCCGACAATCTCCGATTTCTGTCGGTCAAATCATGGACTTGCATAACACAGATTAATCTCGCACGACGTTGCATTCGTGCACACAGGATTTGAAATCTGGCAGAAGTTTTTGAAATTTTTATTCCGCAGGCCCGGCCTATCGCGGCAGCGCAAACGCTTTCCTCGTAGGCCTCGAGATGCCTAGTTGCCTTCCTCATGATACGGGCTCGGCTGTTCGAAAAAGCCCGTAGCGACCGCCGCAATCCCGCCTGCAACGATCAGCAAAATTATGGCCCCCACCACGAAAAAGCGGAGGAGTGGCCGCTTCCCGCCAGGAGGCGTCACGAGGTCTTTATCCATAATCGACATCATAAGCTCCGGTAGCTGAAAACCGCCCGTCGTAGGTGGCTTTCCAGAACCGCCAACTCGTGCTGAGGTTTCCTGACATTCTTACGTTAGGTTCAGAGCATTAAGAACGAAGATATCTGGAAACGCCAACGTGTCGCTGTGCGGGTTGGTCGACGGCTCTATTGCCAGAAAAATGGCTTCCGCAGCGGCATAAGTCGCCACGAGAGGGCTGTCTGGCCTGCCGTGGGTGGGGTTACAAACGTAAGTGATAGCCAAGGGCGTTGTCGCCTCACCAACCGTGGGAAAGGCAACTAGGCCACCCAAGGCAGTCGACAACGTATTATGGAGGTCCGCGCGATCATCCTGCCGACTTACCTTTGAAACTACGCACAGAGCAATGTCTGCTCCCCTCCCGTTTTCGCCATTCCGGGCGACGAGCGCTGCGCTTTGTAGCCGCTGACGTGACTGACGTGACCCCCGGATTTCCTCCAATCGGGATTAGAGCTGGGCAGCAACAACCGATCGGCTTCCATCTCGCCACCCCAAAACAAAATTCATATTTGACGCCCACGGAAAAGCTTGAGCAAAAAGAGGCGTAGAATGTCACAATCGGCAGTTTAATGCCCTCCCTATATACGTTTCTTTGAGAATGGCTCATGCAAAGCCATGACGCCTATGCCCTCCTCAAGAAGCAAAGGTTCCTAAGTAAGATGGACCGCAACGACATTAGTAATTCCAATTCTTTCCTTACCAACTCTGAAGCTGCAGACTTCCTCCGCTTGTCCCCTCGAACACTAGAGAAACAAAGGGTTGTTGGGGGCGGCCCCCCATTCAGAAAATTTGGAAGACGAGTTCTGTATGCCCAAACCGATCTTCAAAAATGGGCTGAAGATCGCAGGTTCGACAGCACATCTCAGTTTTGAATTTTGCTCGGGCGCGGCCACCCGCATTCCACGCCCCAAACTTTTCGCCCCTCCCTCCGATCATGCATCTTATGGAAAATCAGAACATCGCGCGCACACCGAGGACAGTCGATACGCCGGAAACATCCTTACCCGCCGCAATTGCCAGATCTGCCCTCCCACCAAGCTTGCCTTTCAGTGACGCGTACATAGGGTGCAAGCGATCGGTTACGCTAGCAGCGAAGGCAGGCACCAATTTCGAGGCTTACGGAGCCCGCACCGACATGCTGCGCCGGTAGTTCCTGAAACTCGAAATCTGTCTCAGCTTCAGGACCGACCACGAACGACTCGCAATAGCCCGCCTTGCCGCGCGCAAGAATTTCGCATTGTTTCGAGACCAGCAACTGACCTTGCAGTTCTGACCAGTGAGGTACCAGCCGCTCGATACCGACCAGCGCGTAAGTACGCTTCCGATCGGGACGAAATCCTGCCGCATCCAATGCTACAGGGTAACCGTCGGATTGAGAACGCCTGCCTGATGACGATAATCTCAAGAGACGGTCATAGCGACGTCGCTGAAGAGGTCTCTCGATCGGGGATTACGATGCAGGCGGAGATACCGGGTAAAGAACGAGGCCGCCGATAGACTGCGGATTCCGACCATCGCGCGCAGGCATTCCGATTTGATGCCGCGCAGCGTTCCGATCTGATCGCGCGCAGTTGAAGCGCCTGATCGTTGGTCGTGGATGTCACCTATGTTGGCGCCTTGATCAAGCCGCGGCGGTGGCGGCATTTCGACGCATGGATTCACCTTCGAGTTCTAGGCGGTGTGCGTTGTGAACGGGGCGGTCCAGGATGGCGTCGGCGTAGGTCGGATCGTTTATGGTCTGATGCCAGCGGGGCACCGGAAGTTGGCTGGTGACCAGCGTGGAGCGCTGACCGTAACGGTCCTCAAGGATTTCGAGCAGATGGTGCCGGGCGTTGCCGTCGAGAGGCTGAAGCCCCCAATCATCCAGGATCAGCAGATCGACCCGGGCAAGGCTTTTCTGGCGAGCAGCGATACGGCCGTCACCCTTGGCCAAGGTGAGTTCGTCGATTATCCGCGGCAACCGGGTGTAGAGAACGGAACGGTTATCACGGCAGGCCTTGTGACCGATCGCACAGGCCAACCAACTTTTCCCGATGCCGGTCGGGCTGATGATGGCCAAGTTCTCGTGCCTGGATATCCATTCGCCAGCGAGCAACGTCTCGAAGAGCCGGCGGTCAAGACTGCGGCGCGTTCGGTAATCAACGTCCTCGGGCACGGCGCGGTGTCGCAGCTTGGCATGTCGCAAGCGCAGAGCGAGGCGCCTGTCATTTCGGTAGGTGGCCTCGTGGTCGAGCAGCAGTGCCAGCCATTCTGCGTGGCTGAGACTGGCTGCGTCATCGTTGCTTTCCATCTCGGCGAAGGCCTTGGCCATGCCGGCGAGGCCGAGTTGGCCCAGAAGGCCCAGAGTGGGATGCTTCAGCATTCTTGCTCCTTCAGTTGTAGTAGCTCGAGCCGCGGATGTTGGAATGGATGATCGGCTCTTGCTCAGGGGATTGGGGAACGGGCACCTGGTCGAGGCCCTTCTCGAGGATCGATTTAACCGACGGGTAATTACGCGCCTGGATCTCCAGCGCGCGCAACGCCGCAGCTTCGAGGCGCTCGGGACCGAAGCGTTTTTCGAGCCCGATGATGCCCAGACAGGATCGATAGCCCTGTTCGGGATGGGGCTTTGCCTCGATGACCTTCTCGACCAGCAAGGATAGCATCGGCCCGATCCGGCTTGCCTCCTGCCGGATTTTCGCCAGCGTCCATTCGCCGTAGCGCCGGTGGCTGGATGGCATGTGCTCGGGGACGGTGGTGTGCCGGCCATTGCCGCTGCTGCGCAGGTGCACAGCAATGCGCTCGCCTCCCAGGAAGATCTCGACGGTACTGGCAGTGAACCGGGCTTCGACCTCGCGGCGCGCGAAGCGGTGCGGAACAGAGTATTGATGTCGCTCGATCGCGATATGGTAATCGAGCCCGACGCGGCAGCGGCGCCATTCGGCATGAACCCACGGCTCTGCCGGCAGCGGCTTGAGGTTTGGAACATCGACTTCGTTGAACAACTG
>NZ_BAAILP010000315.1:0-245 GCF_054589055.1 Novosphingobium sp. 11B
ACCGCGATCCCAGGTAAGTGACTTGTAGAGTTCGCGCGGCAGGCGCTGCGTCTGCCTGATCAGCGCCGACACGACGCTCCTTGTGTCCTTGTTGGCGACCTTGACCAGCATCACATAGCGCGGATGCCGTTCGACCAGCGTCGCGATGTAGCTGTTCTTCGTGCCTCCGATCAGATCGCCTTCCCAGTGACCGGGAATGGCGCGGTCCTCGACAGAGGCGGGGCGTTCGCTGATCGAGACGGCAT
>NZ_BAAILP010000316.1:0-276 GCF_054589055.1 Novosphingobium sp. 11B
CGCCCCGTTGCGGACGATAGTGCCTACTGGCATCTATGTAGGATGATGGCCGAGAATCCGAGCAAAGACACGCCTGCTGATTACTACGGCTACTTCATGACAGCACTCATGGGGCTGGAGGATGACGCCAGCCTCTCGGGTTATTCCGAGGCGGGCCAAGAGCTTCTTAGAGAAGCGATCAGGATTTTCGGCGCTGAGTTTAATGATAGGCACCCCGGCCATTGGGGTAAGCCGGGCTCATAAAGCGCGGTCGACATCGTTCCTGCGCCACGACCG
>NZ_BAAILP010000317.1:0-1033 GCF_054589055.1 Novosphingobium sp. 11B
CCACGCCCCCGCATCCCACGCGGCTCTATGGAGCCGTTCACCGCCAGCGGTCCCGGATCAAGTCCGGGACGACGTAACGTTACGCCGCGACCGCCTCGGTCCCGGCGATCGAGGTGCGGTGCATCATGCGCCCGGTCGATTTGTCGTAGGGGATCGCCCGGTGCATCGCGCCGGTGTTGTCCCAGATCACGAAGTCGCCCTTGGTCCACTTGTGGCGCAGCGAGAACGCGGGCTGCGCGGCCCATTCCTGCAGGCGGATCAGCATGGCGCGGCCCGCCGGTACTTCCATGCCGACGATGTGGTCCGCCGTGGTGCCGATGACCATCGACTTGCGCCCCGATTCGTGCGTCCACACCAGCGGATGCTCCTTGATCAGGCCGATGCCGAGCACCTTCTCGCGATGCTTTTCCGGGATGGCGTCGGCGATCGGCGAGAGGCTGGCGCGCACCGAATGCACCGCCTTCAGGCCCTCGAGCGCCTGTTTCTCCTCTTCGGGAAGGCCCTCGTAAGCGGCATACGTGCTGGCGAACTCGGTCTCGCCGCCCTTGTCGGGCGCGATGCGGCAGGACAGCAGCGTGGCGAAGGGCGGCGGCATGTCCACGGTGATGCCGTCCATGTGCCAGAAGAAAGTGCCCAGCACATATTCGGGCTGCGGATTGATCTTCTCGTCCAGCGTGACCTGGTAGACGTCCTGGTCGTTGTTCTGCACGTTGTTGCGCGCCGTCAGGCGGATCTTCTCGCCCATCGCCTCGGTGATGGCGAGCTGCTCCTGGTCGGTGAGGTTCGCCTGCGGGAACACCACAACGGTGCGCTCCTCCACCTTGGCGCGAATCGCTGCGGCAGCCTGGGGCGTGAACAAGTCGGCGCGGTCGTCCCAGATCACGCGCGAACCGATGAATTCCTTGATATCTTCGAAACGGATAGCCATCTGGCCGTCTCTCCCGGCGTTATGCTGAACATATGTACAGCACGCCAATACACCCGATCGCGGCGAGCGTAAACGGGGCGGAGAACACACCGCCGGGGCGGGCGG
>NZ_BAAILP010000317.1:1313-7360 GCF_054589055.1 Novosphingobium sp. 11B
CTTGCGGACGTACTTGCCCTTGGCGCCCGAGGGCTTCGCCTTGACGATGGCGTCCACGAAAGCCGAGAAGTTGGTCTTCAGGTCGGCATCCGAGAACGACATCTTGCCGATGCCGGCGTGGATAATGCCCTGCTTCTCGACGCGGAACTCGATCTGGCCGCCCTTGGCGTCCTTCACGGCCTGCGTCACGTTCGGGGTGACGGTGCCCAGCTTCGGGTTCGGCATCAGGCCCTTGGGGCCCAGCAGCTTGCCGAGACGGCCGACGACGCCCATCATGTCCGGGGTGGCGATGACGCGGTCGTAGTCGAGGTTGCCGGCCTGCATGTCTTCCATGAGGTCTTCGGCGCCAACCTTGTCGGCACCGGCGGCGAGAGCCTCGGCAGCCTTGTCACCCTTGGCGAACACGGCGACGCGAACGGTCTTGCCGGTGCCTGCGGGCAGCGAAACCATGCCGCGGACCATCTGGTCGGCGTGGCGGGGATCGACGCCCAGGTTCATCGCAACTTCGATGGTCTCGTCGAACTTGGTGGCCTTGACGTCACGCAGGGTCTGCAGCGCTTCGTCAACGCCGTAGAGCTTCATGTTGTCGCCGAGCTTGGCTGCGAGAGCCTTCTGGTTCTTGGTCTGCTTCATGGGCTCAGCCCTCCACCACTTCGAGGCCCATCGCGCGAGCGGAACCTTCGATGATCTTCGTTGCGGCCTCGATGTCGTTGGCATTGAGGTCGGCCATCTTGACCTGGGCGATCTCGGACAGCTTCGAACGCGCGATCTTACCGGCGGAAATCTTGCCCGGCTCCTTCGAGCCCGACTTCAGACCGGCGGCCTTCTTGATGAGGAAGGTGGCAGGCGGCGTCTTCGTGACGAAGGTGAAGCTGCGGTCGGCGTAAACGGTGATGATGGTCGGGATCGGCATGCCGTTCTCGAGTTCCTGCGTGGCGGCATTGAACGCCTTGCAGAATTCCATGATGTTCACGCCGCGCTGACCCAGAGCCGGACCGATCGGCGGCGACGGGTTGGCCTTGCCTGCAGGAACCTGCAGCTTGATGTAACCGGTAATCTTCTTGGCCATGGGGCCGCTCCTTTTCACACTGTCGCCCCGGTTTCCCGAGGCTCATGTCTAGCGGTTTTGGCGGGGCGCCGTGTGATCAGCACCCCTCCCGCAGGGAATCGGGCACGGCAAGGCCATGTCCGAAGGGGGCGCCCCTATAGGAAAAGCGGAGGAAAGGAAAGAGCCCGTTTCAGGCGGCAACCGCGCCTTGCGCCACAACTTTGCGGCGGCGCTGCCATAGCCCGCGAATCGCACGGCGCGAAGGCACTTCGAGGCGGCGATAGGCCAAGTCGCCAAGCACCAGCACCACGGCTGCGAAGGCCAGCAGCATGGCGCTCGCCGTCAAGCCGCTGGTGGTGCTCTCGATCGTGGGGATGCAGACGAGAAGCAGCGGGAAGTGGACGAGGTAGATCGAATAGCTGCGATCCCCAAGCCACAGCAGCGGACGGCTCGCCAATGCCGGAATGCGCAGCGACAGGCACAGCGCGGCGGGCCATGCGAGCAGGCACAGCGGCAGTAAGGGCGAAAAGCGGCCCATGTCGAGCAGCAGGCCCGTCGCCATGAGCGCGACCAGCACAATAGCGGGAACGCGCGCGATCCGCTCCCGGCAGCGCCACAGCACTTGCCCGAGGAAGAAGCCCAAGGGGCCGCGCGGAATGCAGTCGGCGATCCACGGGCCGCCTGCGCTGGCGAAGAATACGAGATAGCCGACCGGCACAAGGATCGCCGCCGCCGTTACCCAGCGCAGCGTCCGCTCTCCGCTGACCGCACCCAGCGCAAACAGGGTGTAGCAGGCCAGTTCGACCGAAATCGACCAGCTCGGGCCGTTGAAGGTGTGGCCCAGCGGCTCGACGAACGCCTGCATCATCAACAGGTGCGCGAGAAAGGCGTACCAGGTGTTCTCGGGCGCGCCGAGGAACAGCACGACGCAGATCGCGAAAGTCAGCAGATGCAGCGGATAGAGCCGGGCGATGCGCGCGACCGCGAAGTCCGCAAGGCCCGCGCGGTCGAGCCGCCGCTCACGCAAGTAGACATGGGCGAAGATGAAGCCCGAGATCAGGAAGAACAGATCGACGAAGCTCCAGCCCCAGTCGCGCAGCCAGACGATCGGCGCGGGCGCCTTCGCCATGACCGCCGGGTCCAGTTCCAGCAGCGGGTGATAGAGGAACGCGACCCCGGCTGCGGCGATGCCCCGCAGGCCGTCGAGCGCCGCAAGCCGCGTGCCGGATTTCGCTGGGACGGGTTCCGTGATCATGTCTTCACGCAGCTTTCAGTACCGGCGAGCCGGTCGAGGGAGTGTGCATGCGCTCCATCACGATCATGACGAGCGCGCCCGCCGCGAGGCCAGCGGCAAGGCGCCATGGCCAGCCGAGCCCGAATGCCTGCACCGCGAGAATCGCCGGGGCATGCGCGGCGTAGAGCGGGAACGAAAAGGCGCCTGCCGCTTGCGCGAGGCGGCTCCCCTGCCCGTGGCACAGCCCTCCGGCGATCAGCAATGGGCAGATCAGCGCCATGAACGCCAGGTCTGCCCAGCCGCGCGTGGCCAGAAACAGGGTGGCGAGCGCAAGGGCGACGGGCATCGCCGCGAAGGTGAAGAAGGCACCGGGCGCGAAAGGCGGCTGGTCCCGCCACAGGCGATGGAGGACGATGCCCGCAATGTAAGGCACCAGTGCGCGCAGGCCGATCGCCCACCAGACCGCCCGGCCGGGTACGAAATCGAGGCCATGCCCCCAGGCGATAACCACCAGTGCCGCGAACGACACCATGCCGAGCAGCGCCAGCCGCGGCGTACCGAGCCGCGCTAGGCCGAGCGCGTGGACGAGGTTGGCGAAAAGCTCCGCGCCGATCGACCACGCCGGGAAGTTGATGAGCAAGGGCAGCGCAAGGCAGACCAGCACGAAAGTCGCGCTCGTGTCCGGCTGGCTCAGCAGCCAGGGCAGCGCGAAAAGGCCGGCCAGCAGGATCGTCGGGCACAGGCGGCGGATGCGCGCCAGCATGAAGGCGCGCCCACCGCCCGAGCCGAGCCGAGCCTCGTAGCTGCGGGCCATGACATAGCCGCTGAGCATGAAGAAGAAATCGACCGCGAGATAGGCGCTGGTCCGATAATCGGGGAAGACGTGCGAGAGGAACACGCACAGCGCGGCGATCCCGCGCAAGCCATCCAGTCCGTCGAGGCGCCCCCTGTGCATGGGGCATCCATGCACCCGGAGTGGTTAATTCGCCGTTTCCCGAAACGCGAAACGCCCCGCACTCGGGCGGGGCGTCTGCGTTATCCTGCACCGGCCACCGAGGGCCATGGTGCTTCGACACGCTCAGCATGAGCGGGACTGAGAGCGCCCCTTCCCCCAACACCGCTCATCTGCGAGCGTGTCGAAGGATCCGGGGAGCCCCCCGCCCGCGCCTTACTTGCTGAGTTCGACGTGCTCGAATTCCAGCTCCACCGGGGTGGCGCGGCCGAAGATCGAGACCGCCACCTTGACGCGGCTCTTCTCGAAGTCGAGTTCCTCGACGATGCCGTTGAAGCTCGCGAACGGGCCGTCGAGCACCTTGACCGAATCGCCGATCTCGTAATCGATCGAGACGGTCTTGCGCGGCGCGGCGGCAGCGGCTTCGGCGGCGCCGAAGTAGCGCGAGGCCTCGCTCTCGCTGATCGCCTGCGGCTTGTTGTTGGCACCCAGGAAGCCGGTGACCTTCGGGGTGTTCTTGATGAGGTGGTAGACGTCGTCGTTCAGCGTCAGCTTGGCGAGGACGTAGCCGGGCATCGTCTTGCGCTCGGTCTGGACCTTCTTGCCGCGCTTCACTTCGGTGACGGTTTCGGAAGGAACCTGCACGTCCTCGACGAGCTGCGACAGACCGATGCGCTCGGCCTCGGTGATGATGGCTTCCTTAACCTTGCTCTCGAAGCCGGAGTAGGCGTGGATGATGTACCAGCGGGCCATGTGTTCTCTCAGTCCTGTATTCTGGCGATCAAAGGGCATTCAGCAGAGCGCTGACGACCCAGCCGAACAGCGCGTCGATGCCCAGGAAGAACACCGCCAGCAGCACCGTCATCAGGCCGACGAAGATCGCGGTCGTGACCGTCTCCTGGCGCGAAGGCCAGTGGATCTTGCGCGTTTCCGCCTGAACCTGGCGCATGAATTCGCCGGGGGTGATCTTGGCCATCTTAACGTCGCTCTCTTAGCTATGCCGCTTTGGTCACGGAAAATTCTGCGATTCTTCCGCCTAGGGGCCATCGCCGCCCCGGCCGAGGCCGGGAGGGGCTGATGAAGTCCGCCTGTCGGGAGGAAACGGGGATTTAGCTTCCACTGTCCGGATTTGCAAGGTCCACCGAGTCCGGCAGGCGCGCAAGGAACGAGTTGGGCGTCGCGAAGACGATCCGCGCCCCGTCCGGGATCGCCACCGGGGCCTTCGTGCCGATGTACCAGAGGTAGTCGGCATGGCGCGCGGGCTTGAACTTGCGCAAGTCGATCCGCTGGCTGTCGCTGTAGAGAATACGCTGCGTCGGATCGTTGAAACGGTAACGCGTCTCGCGCATCGACAGCATGTGAACGTCGGGCAGCGCGAAGTTGGAATTCTCCATCGAACTGCGGCGAACCACGGCGTAACTGCCGAAGTGCTCGAACGGGCCGAAGAACCACTGGCGGCGGGGAATCGCGATCGCCGTCGCCACGCGCGAGCCTTCGGGAACGTAGTCGAGCGCGGTGACGAGCTGGCGCGCGGTCTGCGCATCCTCGTACCAGACCACCGTGGTGACGGCGATGCGGGCCGTGAACAGCAGCCCCGCAAGCGCAAGGCCCCAGCGCGGCACCGGCCAGTCGATCGCGAGGCACGCGACCAGCAGCGCGGCGGTGCTCAGGCGATAGTCGGCATAGTCGCCACCGAAGATCTGGCGCGGCACCACCAGCGTCAGGATCAGCAGGATCAGCGCCGCCCAGCCGACGCGCCCGTCGAAGCGGCGGATCGCCAGCGCCGCCACGATCACCGCCACCACCACGCACAGGCTGGCGATGTCGAAGGTCATGTCGTAGCTGCGCATCGCGCGGTAGAGGATCTGCCACTTGTATTCGAGCACGCCGAAGCGCCCGTAGGACACCTTGGAGTTCGAACCCACGCCCAGCAGCATCGGCAGCAGCGGGAAGATCAGCGGCCAGGGCCTGAGGAACGGCCGCCAGTCGCGCCAGCTTGCACGCTTCGACCATTCATAGCCGAAGATCAGCACGCCCATCACGCCCCAGCCCGAGACGTGACACAGCCACACCACGAAGCTGGCCGGGATCATCACCGCCCAGCGCCAGCGCCAGTTCTCCAGCCGCACCCAGCCCGCCAGCACGAACAGCGCGAAGGCAATCGACAGCGAATAGTTGAGGAAGCCCATCAGGAACGAGGGCGACCAGATCATCGCGAAGGCCAGGATCGCGCCAACACCGATGCGCTTCCTGAGGCTCCATTCCACCGCCATGATCGCCATGCCGGTAAGGAACGGAATGGCCGCGACGATGAAGCGGCCCGCAGCTTCCAGCCCCATGATCTTCGTGAGCGGCACCATCAGCAGCTCGGCGCCGAGATTGCCGGTCCATTCCCACTTGAACAGGAAATAGCGCGTCAGGAACGGGTCGTGCCCGTGATCGAGCATGACCTTGAACCCGGCCAGGTGCGAAGGATAGTCGGTCATCTGCGGCGCCCAGGCGACGATCGCCGGGAGCATCGCCAGCAGCGACAGGACGATGCCCATCCACAAGGCTTCGTGGCGCGTACGCTTGTAAGTGTCGGTGCCGGAGTTGGAGGTGGCCGCTTCGGCCTCCACGGCGTCAGGATGCGCGCTGGCGTGCATGTGTGACTGTGTCTTCCCGCTAGTAGCCCGAATCGGCGAACGGGCTCTCGTAAAGCAACTTGGCCCGCAATTGAACGTCGTGACCCGACGATGGTGCTTCGACAAGCTCAGCATGAGCGGAATGAAGAAGCCGTCTTCCCGTTTCCGCTCATGCTGAGCTTGTCGAAG
>NZ_BAAILP010000317.1:7464-14906 GCF_054589055.1 Novosphingobium sp. 11B
AGATTATCGTGATCTTGGGAAGATGCTGGCAGGAGTGGAGGGACTCGAACCCACGGCCCTCGGTTTTGGAGACCGATGCTCTACCAACTGAGCTACACTCCTGCGGGCTCGGGGGCCTCTAATGAAGGACTTGCGCGATGGCAAGCGGCGATTGTGGACCGGCGGACCGAATATGTCGATTCGCGCTCGTTATCCCCATCTGCTAGGACGGTTTTGTGCACGCGCCCCGCTCAAATCCGATCATCGAGCCTGAACTCCTGATGCTCGCCTATCGCAGCGGGATATTTCCCATGTCCGACGCGCGCGACGATCCGGAGATCTTCTGGATCGAACCGCGCCTGCGCGCGACGCTGCCGCTCGATGGGCTTCGCGTATCCTCCTCCCTCGCCCGCACGCTCAAGCGCGGGCGGTTCGAGGTGACCTGCAACCGCGCCTTCTCGCAAGTCATGGACGAATGCGCAGCGCCGAGACAGGCGCGCGACGGGGATGCCAATGATGACGGGGGAGACAGCTGGATCAGCCACCGCATTCAGGCCAGCTACGAGAACCTGCACTTCCTCGGCCACGCGCATTCGATCGAGGTCTGGCGCGATGGCGAACTGGTCGGCGGCCTCTACGGCGTCGGCTTCGACCGGGTGTTCTGCGGCGAATCGATGTTCTCGCGCGTCAGCGATTCGTCGAAGGTCGCGCTATGCTGGCTGGTGGCGGCATTGCGGCGGGGCGGCATCACCCTGCTCGACTGCCAGTTCATGACCTCCCACCTCGCCTCGCTGGGCGCGGTGGAGATGCCGCAGAAGACATATCTGGCGCTGCTGCAGGCAGCCCAGTCGGGCTATTGCTCGACAGCGGGTTCCTCGACCGGCTCGGGATCGGCCGCCGTCGGAGAAGCGCTCGGCGACGCGGCAGGAGCCGGAGTGCTCTCACTGCCCGAGGCGTTCGAAGCCCTGCTCGGCGACGCGTCGTCCTGCGGACTGGCTTCTTCGCCCGGGAAGCTCATCGCGCAGCTCTTGACCCAGACGTCGTAGACCGGGTGCTCGACCACGTTGGCACCGGGGTTGTTCTTGAACAGCCAGCCGGAGAACACCTTGTTCCAGGCCAGCTTTTCCTCGGTGGTGCGGCGCTGTTCGACGAAGACCTGGACGAAGGCGCCCTCTTCCTGCGGCTTTTCCCAGGGAAGCGTCTTCTCGCAGGTGGCGACCTTCACGACGAGATTGCCGAGGCGGCGCGATTCGCCTGGCTTCATCACCAGGTCCTGCGTCAGGTTGTTGCGCTTGTTGAGGACGCCCAGCGTGACCACGCGGTCCTTGTTGGGCGTGCCGATCTGCTGGCCTTTCGCGGCCTGTGCAGGACCGGCCTGCATTCCGGCGATGGCATCCGGGACGCTGGTGTCCTGCGCCTCGGGCGCAGGCTCACCACCGCAGGCCGTCAGGACCGACAGCAACGAGAGTGCCGTCAAAGCCCTCCAGCGAATCACGCGTGAGCCCTCAGGCTTCCGGCGACCAGGCTTCGTAGTCGCCGGTGGCGGCAGCGCGGCGGCCGCCACGCTCCAGCGCGCCCTGCGGGCGATACGCGGTCGCGGTGCCGGTGGCGTTGGGGGTGTAGTCCACTTCCCAGATGCGCGGCGCGGGCAGATGGCTTTCGGGCACGCCGTCGTACGAGTGGTGCAGCCAGCCGTGCCATTCGGCGGGGACGTTGCTGGCGTCGTTGGCGCCGGCGTAGATCACCCAGCGGCGATCCCAGCCCTCGGTGGTCTTCACCTTCGCGTTCTTGGAACGATAGTACTTGTTCCCCTGCGCGTCGGTGCCGACATGCTCGCCATTGCGCGAGCTCCAGAGCGAGGTGCCGATGGTGGCGCCGTCCCACCAGGTGAAGATCTTGGACAGGATTCCCATGTGCCGCGCACTAGCCCCGAAGCGCCCCCCAACGCAAGCGCGAAGAGGGACCTTCGGGTGCTACAAATGCATCCCGCCGCTCGCCTCGATCACCTGACCCGTCACCCATGCGCCGTCCGGGCCGCACAGGAAGCCGATCACCCGCGCGACGTCGCCCGGCTGCCCCACCCGCCCGAGCGCCGCGACCGAGGCGAGATAGTCCACCGTCGCCGGATCGTTGAACAGCGCGGGCGCGAAATCCGTGATCGTCGCACCCGGCGCCACCGCGTTGACGGTGATCCCGCGCGCGCCCAGCTCCTGCGCCAGCGAGCGGGTGAAATGCTCCACTGCCGCCTTGCTCATGGCATAGGCCAGGCACGATGCATAAGCGGCGCGCGCCACCATGGACGAAAGGTTCACGATCCGCCCACCGTCCCGCAGCCGGGACAGCGCCGCCTGCGTGACGAAGAACGGCCCCTTGGCGTTCACCCGCATCATCGCGTCGTAGAGCGCCTCGTCGGTCTCGGCGATCGTCGCCATCTCGCCGATGCCCGCGTTATTGACGAGGATGTCGAGGCCGTCCGCCTCTTTATCGAAGGCCGCGAACATCGCCGCGATGGCCTCGGCCGAACCGACGTCGGCCTGCAGGGCGAAGGCGTCGCCCCCGGCATCGCGGATCGCCGAGACGACCTCTTCGGCAGCGGCCGCATTGTTGTTGTAGTTGATGCAGACCCGCGCGCCGTCCGCCGCGAGCCTCAGCGCCACCTCCCGGCCGATCCCGCGCGAACCGCCGGTCACCAGCGCCGTCTTTCCCGTCAGCGAACCCATCCGTCTCTCCCGTGTCGTTCGGGAGGGAAGCTAGGGCAGACGGGACGCGGGCGGCACCTCGCCTATTGGGCAGCACCCTGCCGTGGGGACTTCGACAGGCTCAGTCTGAGCGGATTTGAAAGGCCAGTCTTAAAAGGCTGCTGTTCAACGATCGTTACACGAACCCCGCTCACCCTGAGCTTGTCGAAGGGTCACGCGCAGCCTCGCCGCGAAGAGGGCGGTTCACTGCCAGCGGTCCCGGAACAAGTCCGGGACGACGCCCGCTTACCAGCTGACCCTTTACCAACTGACCTTGTCGCCCGCCTTGATGCCGAGCTGCGCCGCGCGGCCGCCGTTCAGTTCCAGCACGCCCGCAGCGATGCCATCCGAAGGCAGCGGCGTCTCATCATAAGGCACCGCATTCGCCGCGATGTTGAGGATGCGGTGGTCAGTGCCGATGAAGATGATGTCGAGCGGGATCACCGTGTTGCGCATCCAGAAGGCGGAACGGCGCGGCGGCTTGTTGGGGAAGATCATGCCCTCGTCCGCGCCCATTTCGGAGCGGAACATCAACCCGTGCTCCTGCTCCTTGAACGTCGAGGCGACCTCCACCCGGAAGGCGTGGGTGCCGTTCGCAGACTTCACCTTGAGGTCCTTGACCGGCAGCCCGGAAATCGGATGCACCGCAGCTTGTGCCTGTGACGCCTTGGCCGTGGCCTCCTGCCCCCCTTGCGAGCACGCGGCGAAGGCCAGCAGCAGCGAAACGGCAAGCGTGGAGCGGGTAAGGCGCATTCAATAGTCTCCGAATTCCGACTCGCACCATTCCTCGAGCGCGTCGGCGTCCTCGCTCTCGACGATCCGGCGCGCGATGTCGAGCGGGTGCCCGGCGCGCAGCATCGCGGCGAGTTGCCGGTCTTGCACCTTGGGGTCTTCCGCAACCTGAACGGCGAAAGGACCGAACCGGCGCCGCCGCGCAAGCACCAGCGCCGCGCGGCGCTGCTCGGCAATGCCGGGCCGCGCCTCGGCGCGCAGGGTTTCGTCCACGCCTGCCTGCCCCAGCGCCTCGCCCACCCGGCGCGCGCCATAGCCACGCCGCAGCAGGCTGCCCGCCTTCATCCGCGCCCACGAGGCATCGTCGACGTAGCCCTTCTGTGCATAACGCTCGACCAGCGCCTCAACATCGGGCGCCCTTCCTTCCGACTGGGCCTCTTCCGACCAGCCCCGCTCCCTCAGTTTGCGCTGCAGATAACCGCGCAACTTGGCTTGCGTCGTGGCGAAACGCGCGACATAGGCCAGCGCCAGTTCCTCCAGACGGGATGGGTCGAGTGGGTGTGGTCCACGCTGTGGATTGCGACGCTTGTCCGACATGCTGCCCTATTCGTGCCACAGTCGGCTTGGATTGGGGAGAGTGCGTGAGACCGTACTGGGACGCAACACAGCTACCTCCGGTTCAGATTGGACCGGATAGAAGCGCCGGTCTCGCGAGAGTAACGGTATAACTACAACGGGTTAGATCATATGGCCGACACCATCGAACTGGTGCCGAATACGGGGCAGGCACTTATCCCCACCCCCAACGAGGATGCGCTGCCGCGCATTTTCGCCGATTTCGCCACCTTCGGCGACGCCCTGGACTATGCCGCCACAGGCAAACGCGGGTTCAATTTCCACGATCCGCGCGGCACGCTCACGCGCGTCTACGCCTTCTCGGAGCTGCGTGAAGACGCGCTCAAGGTCGCTTATGCGCTGATCGCACGCGGCGTGAAGAAGGACGATCGCATCGCCCTCATCGCCGAAACCGGCGTGGACTTCGCGGCGCTGTTCTGCGGCGCGGTCTACGCGGGCGCCTGGCCGGTGCCGCTGCCGCTGCCCACCAGCTTCGGCGGCAAGGACAACTACATCGACCAGCTGGCCGTGCAGCTCTCCAGCTCCGACCCGATCCTGCTGATCGGTCCGGACGAGATCGCCACGATGACCGCCGCTGCGGCCGAACGTCAGGGCTGTGCCCATGCCACCTGGGCCGATTTCGCCGCGAAAGATGCGCCCGAAGTCGCGCTGCCCAAGGCCGATCCGGACGATATCTGCTACCTGCAGTATTCCTCGGGCTCCACCCGCTTCCCGCACGGCGTCGCGGTGACTCACCGCTCGCTGTTGTCGAACCTTGCCAGCCACGCGCACGGCATGCAGTTCCAGGACAGCGACCGCTGCATCTCGTGGCTGCCGTGGTATCACGACATGGGCCTCGTCGGCTGCTTCCTGTCGCTGATCGCCAACCAGGTCTCGGCCGATTACCTCAAGACCGAGGATTTCGCGCGTCGCCCGCTGGCATGGCTGGACCTCATCACCCGCAACAAGGGCACTTCGGCGTCCTATTCGCCGACGTTCGGCTACGACATCTGCGCACGTCGAATCTCCAGCCAGAGCCCGGTCAGCGATCGCTTCGACCTGTCGCGCTGGCGCATCGCCGGTAACGGCGCGGACATGATCCGCCCGGACGTGATGCAGAGCTTCGTCAACGCCTTCGCCGATGCTGGCTTCAAGGCATCCGCGTTTCTGCCCAGCTACGGCCTGGCCGAAGCGACGCTGGCGGTCACCGTCATGCCGCCGGGCGAAGGCATCCGCGTCGAACTGGTCGAGGAGGAGCGCCTCTCGGGCGCGCCGCGCGATCTCAACCGCCCGGCACGCTATCGCGCCATCGTCAACTGCGGCAAGGCCGTGCGCGACATGGAAGTGGTGATCCGCGGCGAAAACGGCGACACGCTGGGCGACCACAAGATCGGCAAGGTCTGGTGCCGCGGCACGTCGGTGATGCATTCCTACTTCCGCGACCCCGAGGCGACCGCCGCGTGCCTCGTCGATGGATGGCTGGACACCGGCGACATGGGCTACATGACGGACGGTTACCTGTTCATCGTCGGCCGCGCCAAGGACATGATCATCATCAACGGCAAGAACCACTGGCCGCAGGACATCGAGTGGGCCGTGGAGCAGCTTCCCGGCTTCAACCACGGCGACATCGCGGCGTTCTCGGTGGAGACGGACAACGGCGAGGAAGCCCCCGCCGTGCTCGTCCACTGCCGCGTCTCCGATCCGGTCAAGCGCGTCGAACTGCGCGACCTGATCCGTGACAAGGTGCGCTCGATCACCGGCATGAACTGCGTGGTCGAACTGGTGCCGCCCAAGAGCCTGCCGCGCACCAGCTCGGGCAAGCTCAGCCGCGCCAAGGCCAAGAAGCTGTACCTTTCGGGCGAGATCGAGCCGTTCAAGCTGGCGGCCTGATCGTTCCGGTACAATGAAACAGAAAGCGGGGCGTCGAAAGGCGCCCCGCTTTTTTATTGTCCGCGTTCCGGGGAGGACTCAGCCTCTGCCTGATCCCATTTCGGCATCGGCGGCAGCGCCAGCAGCAGCGCGCCGCCCAGTACGCAGCCGACCGCACCCGCCCAGAGGAACGGCTCGTACCCGCCCGAGGTATCGTAGACCTTCCCCGCGATCCACGGGCCAAGCCCGGAAGCCAACGCCACCAGCGCCGACATGACGCCATAGATCATCCCGAAATTGCGCATCCCCGCATATCCGGCGGTCAGGAACGCGGTGATCTGCGTCTTGGAACCCGCCGCATAGCCGTTGATGACGAGCGCCGCGATCAGCGCGGGCATCGAATCGAGGAAGCGGATCAGCACCACGAACGTCACCGCCGTCACCCCCATCGTCAGGCTGCCGGTCCAGTTCGGCCGGAACCGGTCAAGCAGCGCCCCGGTCACCAGCTTGCCGACGATCCCGGCGATGCCGCCCAGCGACAGCAGCCACGCCGCCTCGCTGCGCGCTACGCCCGCTTCGGTGAGGATCGGAAAAAGGTGGATGCCCAGCCCGATGGTCATCGCCATCACCACGAAGGACGACACCGCCACCTGAAGCAAGGCCCGGCTTCGCAGTGCCTCACGCTTGTGCAGGCCCGGCAGCACGGCGCGCGCGGCCCCGTCCGCTTTCGGCCGCCGATCGTGGGCATCGCGCAGGAACAGCCAGCATACCAGCAGCGTCACCCCGCCCCAGCCGAGCCCGAACCACACATAGGCGGCGCGCCAGCCGAAACTCTCGATCAGGAAGTTGCCGAGCGGCGGCACCAGCGTCTGCGCGATGGCCGGGCCGGTCACGGCAAGGCCGAGCGCAAGGCCCCTGCCCTTGTCGAACGTGCCTGCTACCGCCGTCGTCCAGATCGTCGACTTGATGGAGGTCAGGATCAGCCCGAAGGCGATCCACATCACCACCCACTGCAGCTTCGATCCGCTGGCGAAGGCGAACATGCAGGTTCCCGCCATCGTCACGACGACCCCCGGCAGTCCCAGCCGCCGCGAGCCGAAGCGGTCGATCAGCGCACCGTAGAACGGCGACAGGAGCGCCGTCACTGCGGTCGCGATCGCCGGTCCCATCGACAGCGTCGCCCGGTCCCATCCGAAAGCCCGTTCCAGCGGCTCGATGAACAGCCCGGTCGCCGAGATCAGCACCGAGAAGAACGAGAACCCCGCCATTGCCGCGACGACCACCGGCCAGCCGCGCTTCCATTCCTGTAGTGCCCTGCCGTCGCCCATGATTGTCTCTCCCGCCGGAGAGACTAGGGCAAAGCGCGTGAACTCCAATCGCGGCGGCGATGGCGTTTCAGAGTCTGTTTGGAAAATGCCCAAGAGGGCATTTTCTTAGCGGCACCGGCCCACGCCCCCACCCGGCCTCCCATCAAGTATACTTCCGTGGGAGGCCGGGTGGGGGCGT
>NZ_BAAILP010000318.1:0-378 GCF_054589055.1 Novosphingobium sp. 11B
TGGGTCAGGATGCGATGCCATGTCTGCGTCTTAGCCTTGGAGATCGCCTCGTGCGTTTTCGACATCTCCTGCAGGTCGTTGATCCCGGCGGCGAGCGGATCGACGTATCGCTGGGTGGCGCCGATCCGCAGCATGTGCAGGATCACTTGCGCATCCTTGGAATCGTTCTTGTCCCAGCCATTGTGCAGAGCCTCGCGCGTTCGAGCCAAGGCAACGGACGAGATCAAGCGCAACTCGAAGCCGGCGGACAGCAGGCGATGCGCCAGCGTGCGATGGTAGTTACCAGTAGCCTCGAAGCCGACGATGATCGGACGCCCGATGTCGCTAAGATCCGTGGCCAGGCGATCATAATCTGCCTTTGTCGCCATCACCGTCATG
>NZ_BAAILP010000319.1:0-246 GCF_054589055.1 Novosphingobium sp. 11B
GGCACGAATATCCCTGCGTCTCGAAGACGGCCTGCACGACCAGTTGCTCCGGCAGGCTCGCCGCTACAACATCACCCTTTCCGATCTCGTCCGCCCCACGCTCGAGCGTCTGGCGTACCCTGAGCGGGTTTCCGATGCGACCAGCCAGCAGGCCCAGCTCGGCATCATGGCCTGCACGCTGTCGCTCCTCCTGCTCGACATAGAGGCACGCGCGCCGCACCTCCTCGAGCCGGGTACCCAAGCCGC
>NZ_BAAILP010000320.1:0-831 GCF_054589055.1 Novosphingobium sp. 11B
TCCGCCACGTCGTAGTTGGTTCGCCCGATCTTGCGCGCCACCGTCTCGCCGACAAGGCGCGGGTCGGCGCTGGAGAGGTGGAACTCCTTGTGGATGATCGCCTCGCGCGCCTGCGTCAGCACGGCGATGCGCGAGAACGTCATCTCCGAATAGCCGCGCGCATAGCGGCGCACCATGCCGCCCTCGCAACCGGCATAGCCGGTGACGATGGGCATCTGCGTGGCAAGGTCGATCGGACCGAGCGCCTCCTCGATCCGCGCGTCGAGGCTGCGCATATCCTCATGGTTCCACAAGGTCAGGTCGATGAAGACCGCGTTCACGCCCCGGTCGCGCAGCATCAGCGCGGTCGAGTGCGCCGAATGCGCCTCGCCCAGACCCGCCAGCATCTCGCGCACGGTGGTCATCTGCTCCTTCAGGCAGAAGCGGCCGTGTGCGCGCAGCCGGTCGAGATCGTCGAGGCAGGTTTCCAGCGCGGCGATGCGCCTTGCCACGAAGACGTCGGCCTCCTCGCGGCTTTCGGCGCGCGCAAACATCTCGGCATTGCGCGCCCACATCGCGCCCATCACGTCAGCCAGCGCCGAGCGCCAGGCGCTGGGCACTTCGTTGCGGATGAAGTGGGCGTGGACGCCGGGCCGGCCCGACTTCTTGTGCTCCAGCAGCAGGTCGGTCATCCCGGCATAGGCCGAGACGACGAAGATGCGGTTGTAGTGGTCCGCGCCCTCGCGCCCGGCGATCAGGACGTTGTCGAACACCGTCGAGGTGGCGGCCATCGAAGTGCCGCCGATCTTTTCCACGGAATGTGTTCCGTTCATGCGGGTACTCCTTTGAGGC
>NZ_BAAILP010000321.1:0-245 GCF_054589055.1 Novosphingobium sp. 11B
CCTGCTCCACCGTGTGGACGAGCTTGCCTATGACGAGATTGGCAGGCGGCTGAAGGTCCCTGTCGCGGCCGTGCAGAACTGTCTGCGCGACGCCTTGGTCATCATCGACGAGGCGCTTGACGAAATGCCCCCCACCTGCCCGGAAAACGAACTTATCATTGGGGCGAACGCGAACTTGCCCGAGCGCCACCGGTGCTGTCGGGCAAGCTGTATACGGCGCGCTTATCACCATTCGTAGGACTGCG
>NZ_BAAILP010000322.1:0-709 GCF_054589055.1 Novosphingobium sp. 11B
GACTTGATCCGGGACCGCTGGCCGTGAACAGCCTTGCCATCGGCGGGACGCCTTGGCGATGGCGCTAGCCTAAAGACAGCCACCGGTCCCGGATCAAGTCCGGGACGACGGTTCCACCTCGCCGTCCACCAGCAGCTTGACCACCATCGCCAGCCGCTTGGCATCCTCGCGCGCCAGATGTTCCTTGGGCAGCAGGCGCTTCGCCTCTTCCAGCGCGGCGACCACCTGCGGGCGCGAATAGCCGCCGTCCTTGAGGAACTCGCCGAGGTAGTGCACCGGAAACGGCAGCTTCGCCCCCACCGCCTGACACAGCACTTCGAGCCAGAATTCGTCGAGATCGGCGTCCGCATAGACCGGGCACCCGGCCACGAATTCGGCCATCTCGGCAAGGACCTGCGCGGGCGGCAGGCCCTCGTCGTCGAGCATCTGCCGACTGATGCCGTGCAGCGCCTCGGCCTCGTCCGACCAGTCCCAGTAGCGCCAGGCCTCGGCGGGTCGGATGAGCCAGGCCCGGTTCGAACCGTCGATCCGCGCCACCGCGACTTCGATGGGATAGGACTGCCCATATTCGGGCAGGCAGCTCGCTTCGAAGTCGATCAGCGCGGGACAGCTCAAACCAGGAGTCCTTTCTGAAGAGTGCGGCACCGGCCCACGCCCCTACCGGGCCTCCCATCAGGATACACTAGTGGGAGGCCGGGTGGGGGCGTGG
>NZ_BAAILP010000323.1:0-9606 GCF_054589055.1 Novosphingobium sp. 11B
GAGGCCGGTCAAAAACGACCGGATTCTGGAAGGTTACCTCCCAGAATGACTGACGCCTTGGGCTAGAAAACGGCGAAAGCGAGGCCAATGGCCGGCTCTGCCAACCCTTTTTCCGCAGCCTGTTAGACGACCCTAACCAGTTTGGAGCCAGGTTGCGGGGATAGCTGACGCCCACGCGGCGTCGGCTGCCGACGCGCGAAGTTATCCAACTGCAGGCATATGAACGGCTGCCTGTTACGGAAGTAGCCGCTTCGTTCATTATCAGTAAGCTGCCCTGGATGGCCTAAGTTGCCAACATCTATGAGTCTCCTCGTTCCAAATTTACAGCGTTCCGCGCAAGGACACCGTGAAAGCGCGCGGAGAGCCATATCTCGCACTGCCGATGAACAGACCCGAATAGTAGGTCTTGTCGAAAACATTATCGAGGTGGACCGCCAGCGACAGGCGCTGAGAGAAGCGATAGTTCGCCATCAGGTCTACGATCGCCAGACTGCCCTGCGTGTAGATTTCGCCGTTCGGGCCTTCGCCATCCGGCGTAGTCTTGCCCTGCCATCGCACATTTCCGCCCAGCGTGAGCCCCTCGAGATCGCCGGGCAGGCGGTAGGACGTGAACATCTTGAAGCTGTTCTTGGCGATCTGCGGCAACTGGCGCACGCCGTCGCGATCCGTCGCCCTGGCATTAGCGAAGCCGCCCGCGACCAACCAGCCCGGCAGGATCTGGCCGTTGACTTCCAGTTCGAAGCCCTTGGAGGTCATGCCCGAAACTGGGTGATAGGCCGAGCTGCCATCGGGCGCGAAGATGCCTGGGCCGTCGGCGAGCGCATAGTTGTCCTGCTTCATGCGGAACACCGCCGCGCTGGCGCTCAGCTTGCCGTCGAGGAAGTCGGCCTTCAGGCCCGCTTCATAAGTATTGCCTTCCAGCGGAGCGATCATGTCGCCGTCCACGGTGCGCTGCGTCTGCGGTTCGAACACGCTGGCGTAGCTGACATAGGCCGAGATGGTCTTGCTGAAGTCCACGACGGCTCCGGCATAGGGTGTGAACACGGCTTTTTCCCGGTTGCCCGGCGTCCACGTCCTGGAACTGGCCTGGTCCCGGGTATAGCTGTCCTGCCGCCACCACGTCAGGCGCCCGCCCGCGATCACCGAGAGCGGCGCGATCGGCTTGAGCCGCGCCACGCCGGAGGCGGCGCTGGTCCGGATGCGGTTGCCGGAACGGCTGCCTGTCGCGGTCAGGTCGGGCTTGGGATAGTCGCCGTTCTCGAAGAACGAGAACGCGTTTATCGAGGAGTTCATGTACTCGGGGCCGTCCCACCAGCCGGGGTAAGGCGTCTGGTCGTCATCGAACTGAGCATGGCTCACCATGAAGGCGACGTGCTGCTCCTGGCCGAGCGCCTCAAAGCTGCCGCGCAGGTTCGCGTAGACGGCGTTGAGCGTGAGGTCGGATGCCCAGCGGGTGGAATAGAGCGTGCCGCCAAGCCCGGTGTCCTTGTCGATCGCGCTGCCGAAGAAGTAGCCGATGGTCTCGTCGTAGGAGCCCGACTTGTGCTCGGCATCGATCTGCAGATGCCAGTTCTTGTCGAAGTCGTGGGCGAGCGAGGCGAAAAGGTTGACGCTCTTGCGGCTGAAGTCGGACCAGTTGGCGCCGCCGTTGGTGGCCCGCGCGAAGTGAGTCTTCGTCCCGTCGGTGAAGAACAGCGGCACGCCGCCGCGCGATGCAGCCTCGTTGCGGAAGTTCTGATACTCCACCCCGGCGGTGATCAGGGTGCCGGGCGCCAGATCTGCCTCGACCACGCCGTAGAGCGCGTGGCGCTTGACGTGCTCGCGATCGATGAAGGTGTCGTTCTCCTGCCACGCGCCGGACACCCGGGCGCGGACGTGGCCGTCGGCGGTCAGCGTCCCGCCGAGGTCGCCTTCGAGGCGGTACAGGTCCCAGGAACCGACGGTAGCGGCGGCGCTGGCGCGGGTCTCGGTGCTCGGCCGCTTGCGGATCATGTTGATCGCGGCGGAAGGCTGGCCGGTGCCCGTCATCATGCCTGCAGACCCGCGGATCACCTCGATACGGTCGTAGGCGATCATGTCAGCGGTGTCTTCGGTGAAGCCGTAGAGGTTGGTCGGGCGGGCGACGCCGTCGACGAGGTAGTTCTTCACCTCGAAACCACGCGCAGTGTAGTTGGTGCCATCGGTGCCCAGCGCGCTGGAGCGGTTCGACTGGATGCCGACGATTTGCTCCATCACCTCGGAAATATCGTAAAGGCCCTGTTCCTGCATCCGCAGGCTGTCGATCACGGTGACCGACTGCGGCGTCTCGCGCGAGGACAGGGTGAGGCCGGTTGCCTCGGTCGCACCGGTCACGACGATGGCGTCCGGGTCCGTCTCGTCGGTCGTGTCTTCGGCATGGGCGCTGGTCGCCGTCAGCAGGCCCAGCACGAGCATCGAGACAACGGAATGACGAGCGCGGATGGAGGATTTGACGGACATGTTGCGATCTCCCCTGGTCTTGTTTCTATTCGCAAGCCATCGGGCTGCGAATGCGGGCGAGCCTCTAATGCGAATGATTTGCAAACGCAACAAGTGAGCAATAATTGTTTTGCTTGGGCGGGAAGGCCCGCCGCACCGAGGGTTTATTGCAAATAGCTCGCAATAGTCTAGAGGCGATGCCATGTTTGCCTCGACCGTCACGATGGCGCGCGCATCCGGTTCCTCCCTGGCACCGGACGTTGCGGCAGCACCGGAGCGGCCCCGAAACGCCTATCGCGTCGGTGGCCGGCCGATGCGCATGGCGGCGTTGGTGGCCACCATTTTGGTGCATCTGGCAGTAGGCGCGGTGGTCGCGATAGGCTGGCCGCGATTCGAAAGCGCACGCGGTACGCCGCATCTGGCGAGCGTCGTCATCCTGCCGCGTGCTATGGACGAACCCCGCCGCCGCCCGACTTCGGGAACGCAGGCCCCGGCGCGGCGTCCCGAACCGCTGCCGGCGCCGGCCAGCCCGCCACCGACGATCCTGCTCGCACCGCCGACGCCGGCCGCGACAGAGGTGATAGCACAACTCCCGGCTCCGGCAGAGGGAGGCCGCGAGGACGCGCGGGCTGCGGCGACGCAGGTTTACCGCCGCGTGGTCATGGCAAGGCTCGAAGCCCGGCGCCGCCCCATGCGCCAGGACGCGGCGGGCGGCGGGTTGCGGGCGGGCGCAGTGGCCTTTCGCATCGATCGCGGCGGGCAACTGCTCGAAGTCTCGGTGGTGCAGTCGACTGGTCGCGCCGCGCTGGACCACGCCGCGCTTTCGATCGTGCGCCGCGCCGCGCCGTTTCCCGCGATCCCCGATGCCCTGCCGGACGAACTGGCGATCACCCTGCCGGTGGAGTTCCTTGCGGGGCAGGGCAGGACCGGGATCGCCGCGCGATGAGCGGGCGCGATGCGGCGCTGGTGGCGCATCATCACGATTCGCTCAGCGCCTACGTGCGCTCTCTGGTGGATTCCTCGGCGGTTGCCGCCGACATCGTCCAGGAGACCTGGGCCCGCGCGATCCCGCCGCTGCGCGAAGGCAAAGTCGAGAACGTCCGCGCCTTCCTCTATCGCATCGCTCGCAATCTGGTGATCGACGGCGCTCGCGAGCGGGGCAAGTGGTCGCCCTGGGTGCTGGACGAGGACCTTGGCGGGCTGATCGCCGACGATGCCCCGTCGGCCGAGCGCGCGCTGCTTGGCCGCGACCGGCTGCGGCTGCTGCTCGAACTGGTGGAGAGCCTGCCGCCGCGCTGCCGCGAGGTCTTCGCGCTGCGCAAGATCGAGGGGCTGCATCAGGCCGAGATCGCCGAAAGGCTGGGCATCACGCGTGGCGCGGTCGAGAAGCACTTGCGCCATGCGCTGCTGGTGCTTGCGGCGCGGCTGGGCGAGATCGACGGGGCGATATGAAGATACTGGCGGAAAATCCGGCGGGCAAGGTCGTGTTTCGGTGCTCCCTCGCGTCTTGGGACATGACGGCGGTCGTTTCGCGGTGGTCGTCGTTCATCCCGGTTGGGACGGAGCAGCGGTCATGACGACGCCGAGACAACCCATCGCGCCCAAAATCGCCGAAGCGGCGGCCGACTGGATCGTCCGGCGCGACGGCGGTGCCTTCAGCGCCGAGGACGAGCGGGCCTTCGCGCAGTGGCATGCCCGCCCCGAACACCGCGATGCCCTGGCGCGGCTGGAGAAAATCTGGGGCCTGCTCGACGAAGACGAGGAGCAGTCCCGGGATGCGCTGCCCGTCGCCGCCCTGCCGCGCCAGCGCGCTGCCCGCGCTCCGTGGCGCATCCAGGCAACGCGCCCCGACCGGAAGCGGCGGCGTGCGCTAGCCGGAAGCGCCGTGGCGGCGGCGCTGGCGCTCGTCGTGCTCGGCGGCGTGCAGGGCTGGCCGACATGGCTGCGGGCGGACCACATGACCGGCATTGGCGAGCGGCGCGTGGTTACCTTGCCCGACGGTTCGCTGGTCAGGCTGGACAGCGGCTCGGCGATCGCGCTCGACGATACTATTACAAGGCGGGGCGTCCGGCTGCTGGCGGGCGCGGCGATGTTTGAAGTCGCACCCGACCCCGCACGCCCCTTCACCGTCGAGGCCGACGGGGGCAGCGTCACCGCACTGGGCACCGCGTTCGCGATCCGCGACGAAGACGGGCACGCCACGGTCACCGTTACCCGGCACAGCGTGCGCGTGGAGGGCGACGGCCGGGCGGTGGTGGTCGGCGAAGGCCAGCGCGCGGATTTCGCGGCGAAGACCTTGCACGGACCGCTGCCCGCACGCGGCGACGCGACTGCCTGGACGCGCGGGCGGCTGGTGGTGGTGGACCGGCCGCTGGGCGAAGTGGTGGCCTGGATCGGCCGCTACCGGCGCGGATACTTCGCGGTCACCGGCCCGGCGGCGGCGATCCGGGTGAACGGGGTCTATGACCTCGACCACCCGCTCGCCGCGATCGACAGCATCGAGGCGAGCCACGGCCTGTCTTCCGTGCGGCTGTCCGATCGCTTCATCATCTTGCGCCGATAAAAATATTCGAATCGATGGTCGTGTTTTCCGATCTTGTCCCGTCTTGGTTTTGCAAGTGCGTCGCAGCAGCAATGTTCGGCGCGAGGCTAGCCAAGTGGGAATATTTCGATGACGGTTAAGTTCGAGCGCGGCCGGGCGCTGGCATTCGCGTTGCTGGCGGGCACGGTTCTGGGCGGCGGGGCCATGATGCCGGGCATCGCGGCGGCACAGGATCACGTCGCTCCGCGCAGCTACGACATTCCGCCGGGATCGCTGTCCGACGCGCTGAATCGCTTCGCCGAACAGAGCGGCGTGCAGCTGACTTACGAGGCGGCGCTGACCCAGGGGCGCCGGACCACCGGGCTGCGCGGCAGCTTCGTGCCGCACGACGCGCTGGTATATCTGCTCTCGGGCACCGGCCTTGCGGCGCGGCCGGCGGGCGAGGGCGCGATGACCATCGCCCGCGCGACCACCGGCGCGATGACGCTGGACCCTTTGCGTATGGAAATGACCCCGGTCGCCTACGGAGCCGGGGCGTCCGAGCGCGATGACGAGGAAAGCTGGCGGCGCAACGACCCGATCCTGGTGACGGGCCACAACCAGCAGATCGACGCCACCTCCACCTCCGGCCCATGGGGCAACAAGCTGCTCATCGACACGCCCTATTCGGTCAGCGTGGTGCCGCAGGACATGATCGAGAGCGTTGTCGCCGGCGACATGGACCAGATCTTCAAGATGAACCCGGTGGTGCAGAACTCGGCGCCATCGACGGTCTACGGCACGCCTTACGTGACCATCCGCGGCTTCGATTCGCAGAAGGGCGTGGTCGATGGCGTGCGCCTGTCCTCCACCCTTACCGGTATCGCCACCGAGGAACTGGCGAACGTCGAGATCATGAACGGCCTGTCGGGCTTCCTGTACGGCGTGGGCAATCCGGGCGGCGTCACCAACTACGTGCTCAAGCGGCCGACCTATACGCCCAAGCTGGATGTGCGGGTGGGCAACTATGGCAACACGCAGTTCTTCGCGCATGTCGATATGGGCGGCAAGATCGATGCCGGCGGCACTTTCGCCTACCGCCTGAACCTGTCGATCCAGGACGGCGAGACGGCGAAGAAGAACCAGAACGTCGCGCGCACCATGGTCAGCGGCGCGCTGGACTGGAACGTGGCGCCCGACCTGCTGGTGCAGGCGGAAGCGGCACACACCTATTACCGGATCGACGGCATCGATTCCCGCTTCTACGCGTATGCGAACACCGGCCGCGCCGCGCTCGACCATTGGATCGAGCCGCTGGCGAACGACAAGACCTGGACCCCGTCCTGGACGTACCTCCAGACCAAGACCGACCGCGCCGGCGCCAACGCGAAGTGGAAGATCAACGACATCTTCAGCCTGCGCGCGGCGTATCTCAACAAGCGCGACGCGCAGGAATCGATCAACATCTACCCGCTCTACGTCGAGGATACCGGCACCGCCAGCCCGGGCTGGCAGCAGGGCTGGAGTTCGCGCAGCGCGCCTTCGTACAACTATGCGCAGGGCGCCTATGCCTATCTCGACAGCGAGTTCGCGACCCTGGGCATCCAGCACCGCCTGACGGTGGGCGCTTCGGGCGACATCCTGCGGGTGAAACGCCACGTCACCAATTCGGTCAGCGGCGGGGATTCGGCGGTGTTCACCGATCCTGACGACCTGAACTCGTGGGCGATGCCTGCCGCGCTCAACACCTATTCCTGGGGTGCGCTCTACAAGTCGAGCCGGTCGAAGAACTCCAACATCGTCATGGGTGACGACATCCGGTTCACCGAGCAGTTGAGCGCGCTGATCGGCGTCAACCGCAGTACGGTGGAGGCGCGCAACTTCAACGCGGCCGGCACCGCCACGTCGAACTACAAAGAAAGCGCCTGGACCCCGACCGTCTCGCTGGTGTTCAAGCCGGTGCCGCGCGTGACGACTTATGCCACCTACATGGAAGGCCTGGAGCAGGGCTCCACCGTTCCCGACGACGCCGTGCTCTACAACAACCCCGGCGAGATCATGAAGCCTTACGTCTCCAAGCAGTACGAAGTCGGCGCCAAGTACGCGCCGATCGACGCGCTGCTGATCACCGGCGCGCTCTATCGCATCGAGAAGGCGAACGCCTTTGACGAACAGGTAAACGGCAAGATCACCCGCACCCAAGACGGCGTCGAGGTCCACCAGGGCTTCGAGCTGACCGCCACCGGGAACGTCACACCCAACCTCAAGGTGATGGTCGGCGGCACGGTGATGGACCTCAAGGTGACCAAGACCAGCACTGCATCGCTGCTAGGCAAGAAGCCCACGGGCGTCAGCGGCACGCTGGCCAAGATGTACCTCGAATACGCGGTGCCGCCGCTGCCCGGCTTCTCCGTCAGCGGGGGCATCTATCATGCCGGGAAGATGTACAAGGACAGCGCCAACCTGCAGGTGATGGATGGCTACACGATCATGGACATCGGCCTGCACTACACGACCGAGGTCGACAGCCACCCAGTGCGCCTCGACCTCAACGTCGCCAACATCACCGCCGAGAACTATTGGGCGACCTCCTATTCGCTCGGCATTCCGCGCAACGTCGCCTTCTCGTTGAAGTACGGCTTCTGACGCATGGCGCATCTCGGGATCACGACATGAAGCAGGGTTTCCGCCAGTCGATGGCCTGGCTGCACACCTGGGTTGGCCTGGTGCCGGGCTGGGTGCTTTACATCGTCTTCGTGTTCGGGACGGCGGCGTTCTTCCAGTACGAGATCGATGCCTGGATGCGGCCCGAACTTGCCTCGGAAACCCGGGTGACCACGCGCGCGCTCGACGCCGCCGACGCGCTGCTGCGGCGGCGCGGCGCCGGGGCGGAGAGCTGGACCGTCTCGCTCCCCAATGCGCGCGGCGGCAGCGGGCTGATGGTGTCGTGGCGCAAGGCGGGGCAGGACCGGCACGACCGCAAGGAGATCACGCTCGACCCGCAGACCGGACGGGAAGTGGCCGTGCGCGAGACGCGCGGCGGGTTCTTCCTCTACCGGATGCACTTCGACCTGCACTACATGCCGGTGATGTGGGCGCGCTACCTGGTGAGCGTGGCGGCGCTGGCTATGCTGGTGGCGATCCTGTCGGGGGTGGTGACCCACAAGAAGATTTTCACTGACTTCTTCCAGATGCGCTTCGGCAAGGGCCAGCGCAGTTGGCTCGATGCACATAACGCCACCGGGGTGCTGACGCTGCCGTTCCATGTGATGATTACCTATACCGGGCTCGTCACGCTGCTGTTCACGCTGATGCCCTGGGCGATCACCGCCAACTTCACCACCCGCGAGGCGTTCTACGAGGCGGCGTTCCCCCGTGCGGACGAGAAGGACGCGAGCGGCACGCCCGAGCCGACGGTCCCGCTGGCCCGGCTGGTCGCGAGCGCGCAGCGCCAGTGGAACGGCGCCAGCCCCAGCTACATCGGCATCGACCATCCAGGCGATGCCACCGCCACCGCGCAGCTATACCCGCAGCGCACGAACTGGAGCGATGGGCGCGGCGAGCCGATCCATCTCGACGCGGCGCAGGGCGGGGTATTGCCAGCCAAGGCCCGCCCCAAGGGCGGCGCGCGCCTGACGCAAGAGGTGATGATCGACCTGCACACCGCATGGTTCAGCGGCTACGGCCTGCGCTGGCTCTACTTCCTGTCGGGCCTTGGCGGCACGGCGATGGTGGCGACGGGGCTGGCGCTGTGGTGCGTCAAGCGGCGCACCAAGCTGCCCGATCCCGCCCGCCCGCATTTCGGCTTCCGTTTGGTGGAGCGGCTCAACATCGGCTTCATCGCCGGGGCACCCGCCGGCATCGCCGTCTACTTCCTCGCCAACCGGCTGCTTCCTGCCGCTCTGCCCGAGCGCGCCGAATGGGAGGTGGACAGCCTGTTCATCGGCTGGGGCGCGATCTTCGTTTGGGCGCTGGCCCGCCCCGCCAAGCGAGCCTGGGTGGAAGGGCTGGCGACCGGCGCCGTGCTGTTCGCACTGGTGCCGCTGGCCAATGCGCTGACGACATCGCGCGGGCTGGGGGCCAGCCTCTGGCACGGCGACTGGGTCTTCGTCGGTGTCGACCTGACGCTGACGGTTTTGGCGACGGGCTTCGCCTGGGCCGCGTGGAAGGTCCTGCGCCACCAGCCTAAGGCCGCGCCCGCACGCCGCCAGCGCGCCCGGGTGGAGGTTGCGGCATGATCCATCTTGCGATCGCAGTGCCCGCCTTGCTGGGCTTTGCGCTGTTGCTCCTGGCCATGGCGCGCCACCAGCAGGACTGGCTGCGCCGCAAGCTGCCGCCGGGCACTTCGCGCCATCTGCGCCGGAGCGGCTTCTGCGCTCTCGCACTCGCCTTCGTCGCCGCCGGCTCCGGGCTCGGCTGGGCCTATGGCACCGTCGCCTGGTGCGGCTGGCTGAGCGTGGCGGCGGTGCTGGTCCTGGCCGCGCAGACCAACCGCGAACGCATCCTGTGCCTGTTTTCGTAAGAAAGAAGATCATGTCCAAGACCAACTCCGCGACGGGTCAGCAGATCCCCCCGTCCCCTGTCGTGGCGGGCGGTGCGCGCCGCCATCGTCTGTCGGTGGCGGCGCG
>NZ_BAAILP010000323.1:9836-10213 GCF_054589055.1 Novosphingobium sp. 11B
CTCGATGGCGGTGTTTCACGCGCACAGCGTGGCGCGGGCGTGGCTGTGGCTGGTCGCGGCGGCCTTGCCGCTGGCGCTGCTGGCCTGGTTGCTGGGTCCGGCAGGATGAACACGCTTTCGCTGATACTCGCCGGCGCGGCCGCTGCCATATCCCCGGTCGAAGAGGCCGCGCCCGGCTCGCGCCTCGGCCAGGAGAAGCCGCCCGCGATCATCCCGGCAGGTCCCGATCCGGTCTACCCGGCCGACTTCTATAAGCCGTTCCAGCCCCAGACCGCGCTCGACATGGTCGAGCGCACCCCCGGCTTCATCCTGAGCGAAGGCACTTCGGTGCGCGGCTTCGGCAATGCGGCGGGCAACGTTCTGATCGACGGCCAGCG
>NZ_BAAILP010000323.1:10320-17427 GCF_054589055.1 Novosphingobium sp. 11B
GTGAAGGGCGGCGGCATCACCGAAGGCCTGCGCCGCATCGCCGCTTCGCGGGTCGAGCGGGTGGTCCTGCTGCGCGGCAACGATGCCGCCGAAGCGCAGGGTCAGACCCTGGTCGCCAACGTCGTG
This sequence comes from Novosphingobium sp. 11B, assembly GCF_054589055.1. NCBI lineage: Bacteria > Pseudomonadati > Pseudomonadota > Alphaproteobacteria > Sphingomonadales > Sphingomonadaceae > Novosphingobium > Novosphingobium sp. 11B. The sequence continues at coordinate 10,447 of NZ_BAAILP010000323.1, forward strand.
CTGCGCGCCGACGCTGGCGGTTCGGGCAATGCCTCGCTGACGATGACGCATACTGCGGACGGGGGCGTCTCGCCCGCCGCGCGCATCAGCCACGCGCGCCGCATCGCCGGCTGGCAGACCAGCATCGAGCTGTCGGGCGAAGTCACCCGCTATCCCAACGACGGCATCTACCTCGACCGCGACGGCACGGGGACGCTGGCGACGACACGGCAGGAGCACACTTCGGCCAAGGCGCCTGAATATGGGCTGGCGCTCAGCTCGTCCGGCGCGGTCGCGGGTGGCACGCTCACGGTGAACCTGCGGCTCAACAAGGATGGCTATTCCTCGCGCCGGGGCATCGACATCTTTGCCGGCGCGGCGGACGGCTCTCCCGACGCGCGGCGCGACATCGTCTACGACGAGAAGGGCCGCAGCGGCGAACTGGGGCTCGACTGGACGCGGCGGCTCGGCGCGGGCTGGACCGCCAAGCTCGTCGGCCTCGGCCGCATCGAGCGCTACGTGACCGACGAGGACTACATCGAAGCCGACTATCGCGGCCTTTCGTCCCAGCTGGAGAAGCCGACCGAACTGGTGGCACGCGCCACCGTGACTCGCGAGGGTGACCACCCGGTGCGGCCCGAATTCGGCGGCGAAGTGGCATACAACCGCCTGTCGAGCAAGCTCGACTATGCGGAAGGCGACGGCAGCACCCTGACGCCCGTCGCGCTCGCCAATGCCGACACGCGCGTATCAGAAATGCGCGGCGAAGCATTCGCCAACCTCACTGTCAAGCTGGCGGGACGCCTCAACCTGGAAGCGGGCATGGCGGTCGAGTTCTCGCGCATCCGGGTGACCGGCGAGGCAGCGCAGGAACAGAGCCTGTCCTATCTTAAGCCCTCTGCCGCCCTGGTCTGGTCGCCTTCGGGGGCAACGCAACTGCGGCTCGGCCTGCGCCGGACGGTCGACCAGTTGAACTTCGGCGATTTCGCGGCGTCGGTGAACCAGGCCGATGGGCGGCCTCTGGGCGGCAATTCGGGCTTGCGCCCGGCCCGCGTGACGCGCGCACTACTGCGCCTCGATCACCGTTGGGGCAAGGGCGGCGCGATCGCGGTGGAGGCTTACCACCAATGGCACACCGGCCTGCTCGGCTATCTCGTGTTGCCTTCGGGCGACGAGGCGCTCGGCACGATCGGCGATGCGCGCCAGTGGGGCGTGAAGACGCAAGGCACGATGCCGCTGGACAGGGCGCTGAAAGGCGCACGCCTGACGGTCGACGGGACATGGCGCTCCTCGCGAATGCACGATCCGGTTACCGGCGGGCACCGCGCGATGGACGACATCTCGAAACGGCTCCTGACCGCCGAGTTCCGCCACGACGTGCCCGCACTCAAGTCCTCGTGGGGCGTGAACTGGACCGCGGCGGAACAGGCGACCGTCTTCTATAACGGCGAAGTCCTGCGCTGGCGCGATCAGGCGCTATGGGGCGCCTACATCGAGACCACCGCCTTCGCCGGCTTCAAGACGACGCTGACCGCCAAGGCGATCAATGGGCAGGACAACGCGCGCTGGCGTCGCTTCTACACACCGAGCCGCGCCGGGCCGCTGTTTGGAAGCGAGCAACGAACGCAGAAGCAGGGGGCGATCGTGTCACTGGCGCTGGGTCGTGCGTTCTGAGTTTGTGCCGACATCGCACACGAACAAGCAACAGGCATTCGCATTGCGAATGTGACCTGTGGTTCACTGCCTCCGGCCCAGGCGCAAAAATTGATAGGCGGGCTTCTAGTGAGCGCCGCTATCTAGCGCCAGCCTTGCTAATGACACAAATTTCCCAAGCCCAGTCTTACTCCGAATGTCCGCTTCTAAGCACGGCAATATCGCCGTCAAACGGCTTGAATGGGCGCGTAGCAGCCTGTCCAGCGTTCGACGCGGCTTGGTCGCTGGTGGTCGTTTTCTGCTCCCTGGAATCAGAAGCTCAATCGCATTAATCGGCTATCGCCATCAGATAGGCGGATAGTGTTGCACGAGAATGCCTTCAATCAGAGGCCCGCAGTGCTGTTCCGCAGTTCGATGTTATTTTCTGTCCGTGACCAATGTCATGACGGCGCTCCGCCCGGTCATGTCGTCAGCAAGCTCATCTCCGCGGCCGTTTCAGGAGTTCACCCAAGCCAGTTCGACTTCCGGCGAACAGCCTTTACGTCAGTGTGACGGCAATCGGGTGTATATCACGCGGCCCTGTGTGGTCGTGCCTCGTCGAAGTGCGCTGAACAAACCGCCTTCCGCGGCGTTTAACTTGATGAGCCGAGAGCGATCCGAGGCCCGGCCAGGAGAGAGCCATGACTGAAGACACCCCGCACGAGCATCCCGAGGTTGATGCGGTGACCGGCGAGGAAGTCGCCGCCGGCATGACCGACGAACATCTGCTCAGCGCATGGGAAGCGGTGACCGATCCCGAGCATCTGACTGTGGTCGAGCAGGAAGTGCTGGCAGAGATCGAGCGCCGCAGGCTCAGTCTCTAGAGGAGGGCAGGCGATCTGCCGGTCGCCGTCCTCACTTGCGGATCACAGGTGAAGGAGTGAAAGCTGGATCTGACCATCGTCGGCCTGTGGTTTCGCCGCGGCAGCCTGCTTGCCCCAGCCCTTCGGTGCATCCACAATCCCACGATCTGCCGCGACGAATTCCCGGGTGAGCTCCACTTTCTCCCGCAGGCGCTGAAGTACCGCCGGAAAGATGTCCAGCAACAGCCTGGAGGCTTGCTCGGACGCGCAATCCCGGTCGGCCTGTTCAAAGCGATGCTGCGCAATTGCGATCAGGGCGTCATCGCTCATCGGTTCCGTCATCAGTAGCTCGTCCAATCCAGTTCGGCATCATCGACCGCCTCGAACATTTCGGGGTCGGCGCCGGTGTCGCCCAGGCGCCTGCGCACCGCATCGGGATCACCGTCCTTCGGGAAGCCCCTATCAGACCTGGCGATATTGGCGAGCTGCCCGATGAAGTCGCGGCGATCCACCTGCAGCAGCAGCCACCGACCGAACGGCCCACGCTCGGCCGCGCTGATTGTCCTGCCCTCGGTTTTCAGGCGGCTATCCGGGGGCGCAGGTGAAAACGCGCGGTTGTCGACCGGCACCTTCGTGATGTCCTGCCAGCGTCCGGCCCCGGTGCATATCCTGCCGACCTCGCGCCGCAGGTCATCCAGCGACTGTTTCTGCATCGTCGTCTCCAGGTTCATCGCACACGCCTGCATGCTGCTTTCCATGTCCGCTCGTCAGGCCAGGGCAGCTCGAAATCGCCCGGCATGGACACGGCGCCCTCGATCGAGATGGGCCGAACCCTGGCGCGCAAACGCGATCCGCAGACCCGGCACCAGAAGCGCTTCCTGGCCTCGACGAACCCGTCGTCCCAATGCCGCCGCTGGAAATGCCACCAGAGGGGCGGCGCGTGGAAACGCGCCGTATGCCCGCACTTGCATGTCAGCAGGACGGACCCGCCCAGCGTACCGGCTTCGAACAGGCAGGTGGGCACCATGGCCCCGCTCTTGGACCACTTCACGCTTCACGCCGCCGCTCAATCAGGCTGCGGAAGGCGCATTTCGAGCTGATCGTCCTCCGGCAAGGCGAGACCGTAGAAGCGAAGATCCAGGACCGGCGGCCCCGCCAGAGCGCACGTGGTTTCGGTCTTCTCGTGGAGGCGATGGAGCAATGCGGGCACGAAGTCACGCAGCGTTGCCTGGTCGCGCTCGGTCGCATCCTTGCGGTCAGCCATATGCAGGTACTGGCGTCCCAACGTGAGCATCGCCTCGTCGGAAAGGGGTTGGGTCATGGGAGCGGACCTTTCGCGAATCATCATCGCACCCTTATATATGTTCCATGTTTGTTCTAAAATCCCCTTCATGCGGCAGATGCTCGCCCGTGCCTTCGCCAGGCGGCGTCCGCCGCGCTGTCAGTCGGGCTCGAAATACACGAGCCGGCCGGTTTGGCTCGAAGGTTCAAGCCGTGGAAGGCCAGAAGAGATTTCCATGCCGATCATCGGTATGAGCGCTCGCAACCACCATCCGCGATCCGATCAGGTCACGGCGCAGTTGCCAGGCATCGAGCGGGTAGGCAGCGAGGCATGACGCCGCATCGTGGAAAACCTGAACGGCAGGATCGCGCGGGCTCAGGATACGGCGACCTCCGCTTCGAGGTGACGCGGCAGGCGAGATGTCCGGGAAAATATGAGGTCGATCACGGTCATGACTATCCCGCTCATGCGCAATGCAATTTTTGCCCCACAAGGTCAGACCGAAGTCGTCCATGACCCAGCTCTGCCACCACGACCGCTCCCGCTGCGCTCAGCGTAAGCATCGCGGGTGACAGCGCATCTTCCCCGTCTCACATTCTGTCGCGCTTCCGCGCGCTGCTCTCCTGTTGCGAGGTGACATATGCGAACAGTGACAACTTCGTCGTCCGGCGGCATCATCCAGATATGTGCAACCTCTACCGCATGACCGCGAAGGAAGCGGAGGCAGCGAAACTGTTCGGCGCAGCCTTCACGCCCGGTGCCAACTACTGCGCCGAGGTCTGGCCAGGCTATCCCGGCGTCGTCGCGGTCGGGGGCAAACTGCGCGCGATGTCCTGGGGCTTCCCGCGCCACGCCTTCAGCAAGAAGACCGGCAAGCCGCTCAAGGCCTCGCCGGTCAACAATGCCCGTGACGACAAGCTGCGGGTCTACCCGATCTGGAGGGACAGCTTTCGCGAGAGGCGTTGCCTGATCCCGATCACGCAGTGGTGCGAACCCGAGGGCGAGGATCGGCGCAACACCCGCACCTGGTACTCGCTGCCGGACACAGAGGTATTCGCCGTCGCCGGGATCTGGCGGCCGACCGACGAGTGGGGCGATGCCTACGCGATGGTCATGGTCGATGGCTGCGAGCAGATGTCCGATGTCCACGACCGCATGCCGACTATCCTGCGGGGCGAGGACTGGGCACGATGGACCCAGGGGACGCCTGAAGAAGCCTTCGCGCTCCTTCGCACGTGGGACGGGCCGCTGACGGTCGATCGGACCGACGAGCCCTGGTTCAAGCCGAAGGCGGCGACCGGCAAGCCTGTGTCAGCGAACCTACTGCTTTGAAGGGATCACCATGCGGCCCCGCAGGTTCGGCCAGATGTTACCTTCGCCCGCCTTTTCGCCAAGGATCGTGTCGATCATCAGGTTGAAGAACTCCAGAAAACCCGCTTCGTCTTCGGGCCATTTGCCGAAGTCGGCACCCTGCAGGGCAGCGATGACGTCTTCCTCATCGGCTTGACGAAGTCGTTCAATGTCTGTGCCTGCGATCTTCCAATCCATGATCACCTCCAAGGCCGCGCGAGACCGTGGGCCACAAGGTACTCACCGGCGTCCAGATCGCCAACGCCGATATGTCCAATCGTTGGGTGCAGCTTCCATGCCTGCCTCCGCTGATGACTCACATCTATCGCTATCAGGAGGCGAGTGGCGCCTGGCTGGGTAGGACCGGTTTCAGGTAATAGGCCCGCCTCGAGCTATGACCTGAGATTGGGGCGAGTAGTACCAATTTCATCCATCGATCCATTGCAGACTCCCATCATCCAATTTTGATCCCCAGCTGCTGACGGTCTGCTATCCCGGCACGTATCGACCACGTCCAGTCATTCGCGACGCCGTCTGCAAGCGACTGCTTCGGTCACCGGGAAAAGACCCGCCCTGAGAGCATCCGCGATAAGGGCGGATGAGCTGTTTCGTTGTCGCAGGATCTGAACGCTTCGCGCGCCTCAAATCGCCTGGGCTAGGAACTGTTGAAATGCCATCGCGGTCGCGAGAACGTTGCGTGCGGAGACACATCGGCCGTCGTCTTCTGCGACATGGTGATAGCGATGTGTTCCAAAGACCCCGGCCACGGTTTCATACCCCGCTGCGATGACCTCGCTCAGTTCTCCTGCGGACAGGACATCGCTGGTGTAGGGCGCTTCCAGGCCGGCCAGACCTATGAAAGTCGTGCGGGCGAGGGGCAGAAGGGAGCGGCTGACGGACAGGTAGCGCTGGGGATCGACGCTGGGAAGGGGGCGGCCAGTCCCCTCATGCCAGTCCTGCGCCGCGACGTTGGCACCCAGGTGCAGCCACAGCTTCGTCACGGCGGGTTTGGGCGCCAGAGCCTTCAGCGATTCCAGCGCGCCCAGGTTCTCGTATTCGTGGCCGCTATTGCAGATGAATGCCAGATTGTAGTCCCTGACCGCCGCGCTCGCCCAGCGTGCCAGCCAGAGCCAGGCGGCGACGCCGGGGCCCCGTTCGCCCGCGCAGGCGTACCAGCCCGATCGGGGTGTGGAGACGGCCAGCCACTGCGACTTGCCGCGATCGATGCGGCCGATGAAATTGAACGTGGGGCGATGCCCGCCAGTGCCGTCGAGGAACAGCGTCGCATCCGCGTCCGCTCGTGCCGCGTCCAGGAAGCCGCGCGCGTCTTCCGGTGCGATCAAGGCGACGGGCCCGGCGAACGTGGGCTTGCGGCCGTCAGCGTTGAGGGCGACGACTTTTCCGGTCGGGCCGTTGGTGATGGCGACCACGGCGATGGCCCCGGCCGCAAAGGCTGCTGTGATCGGCGCGCGCACCGGCTTGGCGAGCGCGGTGGACAGACGGCCGAACGGCAGGTCGACGAGCGCGATCGCCCCGCCGAGCGGGCCGGACGCCCGCCCCTCGCAATCCACCCGCACCAGTCGGCCGGTGATCCCCGCCGTGCCGGTGGGGACGACGATCGGCTGCGGCCATACCGCGGCCTTCACCGAACCGCAGACGAGTTCGCTGCGCCGCGTTTCGAAGAAGGGAACTGACAGGCCCTGGCGTTCGACCGCGAAGCCGAGCCCTTCGAGTTCGGCCGACAGCCATTCGCCACAGGCAATGTCGCCGGCTCCGCCCGCCTGCTTGCCGCCGAGGCCGATGTATCGCTCCAGATCCGCCGCGACCCTGGCTCGCGGCGATGCCGCTGTCGCAGTCGCCGGCGCGCCGGCAACC
>NZ_BAAILP010000323.1:17594-125999 GCF_054589055.1 Novosphingobium sp. 11B
CCAGCGGTAGCTGACGCTGCCGCCGAACGTGCGCGGCTTGTTGTAGCGGACCGAAAGCGGATAGCCGGCCTGCTGGAACTTGAGGACCTCGACCTGCTGGTCGGTGAGGTTGCGCACGAACAGCGCCACCTGGACTTGGCCGACATCGACGCCCGCGCGCGCGTTGACGTTGTCGAAGTCGGACATCGGGATATAGGGCGTCGCGATCGTTACCGTGTCCTGGCCGCCGCCGCGCTGGCCCGAATAGCTCAGGTTGACGAAGCCCTTGACGTCATCGGTGATCGGCTGCCTGAAATCGATGCTGGCCGACATCGTCCAGTCGGGGATCTGGGCGACCGTCGAACCCTGGACCGGCAGGCCCGAGACGTCGGTGGGGACGTCGTGGAAGCGCGCGCGCTGGTTGGCCGCGTTGAGGCCGATCGAAAGCCTGCCGGTCCCGACGGCGAAGCGCCCGTCGAGTGCGACCTCGAAGCCGCGTGCATGGATCGTACCGCCGTTGACGTTGAAGATCTGCTGCGCGGTGCCGCAGGCATTGGTGACGGTGCAGCCGTCGTTGATGCTGGTGATGGCATCGGTGGTCCGCGACAGATAGGCCGAGGCCCGCACGAAGACGGTGTCCAGGATGCTCGACTTCACGCCGGTCTCGTAGCTCACCGTGCTTTCGTTGTCGTACGTATCGACGAAGGGATTGGGCGCGGCGTCGTTGAACGTGCCGTTATTGACGGCGCCGGCCCGGTAGCCGGTTCCGACTTTGGCATAGAGGAGCGTGTCGGAAGCATCGGGCGTCTTGTAGCTGGCCGTGAAGGTCCAGGTCGGCTGGTCCGCCTTGAACGAGAATGCCGTCGGCGTGCCCACGACCCGGTTCGTGTAAAGCGAATAGACGGTCAGCGCCGAGCGTTTGTAATCGTGGGTGAAACGCCCTTCGCCGGACAGCGTGACGGGACCCAGCGCATATTGCAGCGAAGCATAGGCGGCGAAGGAATTGACGCGCTGGCGGGTGTTGTTGTCGGTGCCGAAGGCGTTGGGGAAGGGCGTGGGGCAGTTGGTCGAGGTCGGGAGCGGCTTGATGCAGACGGGCTCGGTTGGCGTCCCGGTGCACAGGCTGCTGCCTAGCCGGAACACGCAGGGGGAGGTTGCTGCCGTACGGCGATAAGTGTCGCGCTGGACAAGGCCTTCCGCGCCTACCAGCCATGTCAGGCGCCCGCCGTCGGCATCGCCGGCCAGATGCAGGTCCTGGTAGAACGTGCGGTCCTTCACGTCGGTCGTCGTCTGGCCGAAGGGATAGATGCCGAGTTGCCCGGACTGCTGCAACGCGATCTCGGTCGCGAGGTCGACGGCAGCCGCGAATTGCTGACTCGAGCGCCAGCGTGTTCCCATCGTCGTTGAGGTCAGCTTGGCCCAGCCCAGGTCGTAATCGGCCAGCAGCATCGCCCGCTGGACCTTCTGCTGCAGGCCGTCCTGGCCGCTGTGCGGGATGGTAAAGCGCGACTGCGTGAACCCTTGTGGCAACTGGGCGTTCACGCCGCCGCCCGGGACCACGAGGCTGTTGACGAAGCTCGGCAGGTCGAGGTCTTGCGCATCGAGCAGCAGGGTGACGTCGAGGGGTCCGGAACGATAGCGGATCTGCCCGCGCGCGGTCCAGCCGCTGGTCCGGTCGTAGTACTTGCGGTTGGTGGGGTCATAGTAGAACCCCTTGGACTGGCCATAAGTCTCCGCCCCGATCCGCACCGCGATATCGTCGCTCAGGCGTTGGTTGACGACAGCGGCCAGCCGGTTCTGGTTCGATTCCGCCGTGAAGGTGTCGCGGACATAGCCGGAGTTCTCGAACCGGGGTTTGGCCAGGACGATGTTGACGACGCCGAATTCCGAATTGCGTCCATAGAGGCCGCCCTGCGGGCCCTGGAGTACTTCCACTCGTTCCAGGTCGAAATAGTCGAGCGTTTTGAAATTGCGGCCACCCAGCGTGCTGCTGCCGACATAGGCGCCGTTGACGAACAGCCCCACGCCCGAATCCGCGCTGGTCGCGCGCTGCGTGCCCGATCCGCGGATCGAGAGTTCAGCGAGGTTTTCGGAGGCGACATCGTTGAACCGGACGCCAGGCGTCGTGTTCAGCAGGTCTGCGGTGCCGACGACCGGGCCCTTGGCTTCGAGCTGTTCGGCCGTGACCGCCGCGATGGTGCCGGGCACATCCTTGATGCTTTCCTCCCGCCGCCGCGCGGTGACGGTGATGTCGTTGCTGTTGCCGCCTTGGGACTGCTGCGCCGCGTCGGTCTCGACGGTTTGCGCATATGCCGGCGTGCCTGCCAGCAGCGCCAGGCCTGCGGTCGTGACGAGCAAATTCCCCATTGCACCCCGTTCCATCACATTCACTACCAAATCAGTTGACTAAAGGTGTAATCCGCATATCGCCTGACAATGTCAAATTTATTGTACGACAATTTTTAATTGTGATCCGGACAATCGAACTTGCAGCGCACCGGGTCCGGCCATAGATTCAGGCGGCCGACGAAGGGCGCCGATACCTGTCGCAGAAAGATATTTGCTTGAACATCAACGCTATCCAGCCTGACCCGGTGCCCACCGCCGACCATGTCGCCGAGGCCTTGCGCCTGCGCATCCAGCGCAGAGAGATCGCGCCGGGCGAGTGGATCCGCGAAGCGAAGCTGTGCAGCGAGTTCGGCATCGGTCGTTCGGTCGCGCGCCGCGCGCTGCGCACGCTCGCGGATGACGGACTGATCGAGCTGGAAGAGAATCGCGGGGCACGTGTCTCGGAAACCACGGTCGAGGAAGTCTTCGACCTCTACGAAGTGCGGGCGGCGCTTTACGGACTGGCTGCCCGTTTCGCCTGCCTGCGGGCCTCGGACGCCGCGATTGAACAGATGCTGGTCAAGATCGACCGGCTCCTCCTGGCGGCCGACCAGGGCGCCGCCGCCGAGGAAATCATGGACATCAGCGAAGCGATCTTCACCGACATGACCGCCAACGCCAGCGCGGACGCCCAGCGCATGATCGAAGCCATCCGCCGCAAGACACGCTGGCACTTTTCCTACGTGGCCCTGGCGATCAACGCGAACGGCAACGGCCCTTACATTTTCTGGCATCATATCCGCGCCGCGCTGGTCGCGCGCGATGCCGAAAAGGCGGCTCAAGGGGCACGCGGGCTCATCAATTTCATGCAGGACGCGGTATCTCGCATCCTGCTTGCCCGCGGGGTCGGTCGAACTTCGGTTTCCTTGGCGAGAAAATGACGATGATAGTGCGCACCATGGCCACGAGCTTGCTTGCGGCGGCCGGCCTGCTCTTCGGAGCCCCCCTCCCGCACGCGCAGACACCTCCACCAAGTTCAGGCGGCGAAGCGAAGGACGTCCCGCCCGGGCCGATGCGCGATCTCGTCGATTACGTGCAGGCGCAGCGCACCACCGGCTTCCTCGTCATCCAGGACGACCACGTCGTTGTCGAGCGGAACTGGGCCGCACCGGCTGCGGACAAGGTCTTTGCCTCCTTCGCCTACGAACGCTCCGGGGACGGGGCGCTGCTGGAAGATGTCGCCTCGGCACAGAAAAGCTTCGTGTCGGTGCTGGTCGCGATCGCCATCGACAAGGGGCTCATCGATGTTGAAAAGCCCGTCTCCGCTTATCTGGGTCAGGGATGGTCCAAAGCCTCGCCCGGGCAGGAATCGGGCATCCGTGTGCTCGACGTCCTCACCATGAGTTCGGGACTGGATGAGCGGTTCGCCTATGCCGCGCCCGCAGGGACACGGTTCTTCTACAATACCCCCGTCTACGCCGTCACGAAGCGGATATTGGCGGCGGCATCCGGCCGGCCGCTCGAGGCCATTACCCGGGACTGGCTGACGGAGCCGGCGGGCATGAGGGACACCGCATGGCGCCAGCGCCCGCCGGCGCTTGCCGGCGTGGGCAATGCCACCGGTCTCGTCACCTCGCCGCGCGATATCGCGGCATTCGGTACGATGATCCTCAAGGGTGGTATCGGCGCCGAGGGCAGGCGGGTGGTGTCGCAGGCAGGGCTCAAGGCGATGCTGACGCCCTCGGCGGCCAATCCGGCCTATGGGCGGTTGTGGTGGCTGAACGGGAGCGCCTATACGATCCGCGCCTCGGGCAGGAACGAGGGGCCACTGGTCCCGGCGGCGCCAGCCGACATGGTCGCTGCCTTGGGCGCGCTCGACCGGCGGCTTTACATCGTTCCTAGCAGGCGCCTGATTGTCGTGCGGACAGGTGCGGCCGCTGCCGACAATGATTTCGACCAGAAACTCTGGTTGCGCATCATGGCGGCGCTTGGATTATGATCCGGCCGGTGCGCGCAGGGGTAGCAGCTTGAGGCAGCGGCGAGGCCGAATATTCATGCCGTGATGCTGGGAGCGAGGCCCTGGGCATCTATTTTTTTGAGAAGACTTCCAGGCGGCCCCCGGCGACCATCGAGCGGTGATCCACGTTCATTGCCGGCAAGGGGGTGCCGTTCCACCGTGCCGCGAGGCTCGGGCCGTCGTTGCTGACCCGCTCGATCGTGATCCGACCACCTCCTTGGGGATGAATGACGGAATTCGTGAAAGCCGGGGCGGTGATCAGATATTCCGGCTTTCCGGGCGTGACGGGATAAAGGCCGAGCGATGCCCAGACGTACCATGCGGCCATGCCTCCGGCATCGTCGTCCATGCCGTCAGCATAGCCCCCCGGAGAGAGCGCGAAGCTGCGGCCGTGCCATGGTGCCGGGCGCTTGCCCGCATTCGTGTACCAATGGTCGATCGGCCGGTTCAGGATGCCGTAGATCAGCGTCGCCGTCTTTTGCGGCTGTCCGCTCAGCGCGAACAGGAACGGCGCCTGGATGTCGGGCTGGTTCGTCATGTTGAACAGGCCTTCATCGAAGAAGCGATCGAGTTCGCGGTTGAACCGCGTCCGGCCGAGTTGCTCGTCGATGAGCCAGTCGAGGTCGAACACCGGCGCCCAGCGATATTGCCACAAGGTGCCCTGGTACAGGCCCCGCGCCTTCACGATGTCGAAGTCGGGTGCGATGGTCTCGAACTCTCGCTTCCAGGTGGTGCGATAGCGCAGCGACCTTTCGCGCAGGCGTGTCGCCAGCGGTTCATCGCCCAGATCCTGCGCGAGTTCGGCGGCGGCCCAGGCATCGTAGGCCGTCTCGATCTGCTGGTCCGGCGCCGTGTTCGGCAGGGCGTCCAGTTCCTTGACCATCAGCGGGAGAACCTCGGCGGCATCGAAGCCGCCGATGCCCTTGCGCCGGAAATCGAGCAGGGCCACCCCGGCATGTTCGGTCCGCACGGTGATGAACGGCTCGTGCTGGGTGGCCCATTGTGCCTTGCCGGCGATGTAGAGTTCGGCAAGCGAGGCGGCGATGTCAGCCGATCGGTCGCGATCGAGCAGTGCTATCAGCGGCAGTTGCGTGCGGTAATTGTCCCAGACCGCCCAGCCCGCATAGCGGTGGTGCCCGCGTGGGACATGGTGCAGCGTGCCGTCCGAACGGCGATAGCGGCCATCCGCATCGTCGATCCGCGCCGGAGTCTGCAGGACGCGGAACAGGTGGGTGTAGAACAGCCGCGCCCGCTCGTCGCTTCCCGGGACTTGCACCCGGCCCAGTTCCTGCGCCCATTCCTGCCGGGCGCGCTGCTTGACCTGCTCCAGCGAAAGGCGCGCGACGCCGGCTTGCAGCACTTTGCGGGCCGAGCGCGTATCGACCACGGATAGCCCGGTGCGCAGCTCGATGCGATCTCCCGCAGTCACGGGCAGATCGAAGGCGAGCCGGTCGTTGCCCAGCGGGATGGCCACGGTCTTCACTGCCTTGCCGTTGCGGCGCAGCGTACTTGCGAACGAGAGATGGTAGACGCCTTGGTCGCATACGGTACCTGCGGACATGCTGCCGCGCAGGTCGCCCGCCTTGCGGCGCTCCCACTGCGCGCTGCGGCGTCTGGTGTAACTGTGGCGCGGGTCGAGGATGACCCGGACGGTGCCTGCGCGCGGCATGGTGAAGCGCGAAAGGCCCACTGCGCCCACGGCCGCAAGATCGGCGCGCACGCCGCCGCCGTAGCTGACGCCGTACCACCCGGGGCCGGCCTGCTCGGACGCCTTGTCCATGGCCCATGGCCCTGCCTCGCCGGCATAACCGACCGAAACGAGCAGATCGCCGCCGCCGCCGCTGCATCCCACTCCGACCGCGCGGGTATGCGAGAAGCCGGCGAGCTGATTGGCGTCGTAGTCGTAGCCTGCGTGCTGGGCAGGAACGGTATCCGGCGAGAGCTGCACCATCCCGAACGGTCCGGTCGCTGCCGGCGTCAGCTGCCCGTGGTCTCCGGCAGTGCCGACGAAGGGATCGACCATGTCGACGGGCGCCGGGGCTTCGTCGGCCAGGCAAGGCACCGGAGCCGACAGCAATCCCAAGGATACGGCAAGAACGGCGTTTCGCTGGCGATCCAGCACGGACGAGGAAATCGACGTCAAGGAGTGCTCCGAAACAAAGAGAGCGGGACGGCTCGGCCCATGGCCTCGTAGCCGGCATCGCCGGGATGCAGGTGGTCGCCGGAATCGTAGGCGCGCACGACCATCGGCGGGTTCGATGTATCGCGCAGGGCGGCGTCGAAATCGATCACCGCGTCGAATTCGCCGCTGCTGCGGATCCAGGCGTTCGCAGCCTGGCGGGTGGCCTCCATTTCAACGGTGAAGGCCTTCCAGCCGAAGCCCGGGGTGATCGTCCCGCCGTAGATGCGGATGCCTTTGGCGTGAGCGGCGGCGATCAGCTTGCGGTATCCGGCGATCAGGTCTTCGGGGCCGACAGGGGGCTCTCCCGGCAGGGTGGCGCGCCAGATGTCGTTCACCCCTTCCAGAACGATCAGGTGGGTGACGCCCGGCACCGAGGCCACATCGCGCTCGAAACGCTCGATCGCGGCGGTGCCGCGTCCGGCGCGCAGCAGACGGTTGCCGCTGATGCCCATGTTGACGACGCCGCACCCTTTGCCGGCGCCCTGATCGATCAGTCGCCGCGCCAGAACGCCGGGCCATCCGCGCCAGTCGGCGCGGGTGCCGCGCGCGCCTTCGGTGATGGAATCGCCCAGGGTCACGATGGTGCAAGCGGCGGCGGGCTCATGGACCGCCATTTGCGTGACCAGCGGGCGCAGTTTGACGGCCTCCAACCGTTCGCCGCGCGCATCGACCGGTCCGGGCGCAAAGGCGGCCGGGAAGCCGGCATTGCCGGCGACGGTGGTGCTGGGGGCCGAGGTCACGATTTCGACGATCAGGTCGTCGCCCGCCCGGACCGCAAGGGTCGCCGGGCGCGTATCGACGATCTGCCCGCCGGCGATCGGCGCGGTGACGCCGAGCGTGACGGGGGTGCGGCTCGGCTCGTCCAGCGCGAAGCCGTCCTTTTGCGCGGCGCGCGCGATGGAGATGGCCGCAATGGACAGCGGCGCCGCGCCTTCCGGGTTGGTCAGCACCAGTCGCAGCGCATCGCCGGACTGGCTGGCGCGGATACGGTAGCGATAGGTGCCCGCCGGGTTCTCGCCGCTGACCGTCCGCGTCGCAGGGGAGGTGGCATAGCCCCATGCGCCGCCCCATTCAGTCGGCGCGGATGCCAACGCGGGGGCGGCAATGACGGCGGCGAGCAGGGCGGCTATGGCAAGCTGCTTCATCGTCCCGCCCCTCAGAACTTGAACCGCAGGGCAGCGGAATAGACCCGGCCCTCGAAATAGACGCGGTCGGTGAAGGCCTTGCTGCCCCAGTATGCGCGCTGCGGGCGGTTCAGCAGGTTGGTGCCGTCCACCGTCAGCGAGAGATTGCGGTTGATGTTGTAGGTCGCCGAGGCGGCCAGCCGCGAGATCGGATACCAGTTCAGGTTCTTGCTCGGATCGGTAAGGTTGTAGCTGAGGGTGAAGTCGCTGCGCCACGACCATGCCACCTTGGCGCGGAAGCGGCCGTCGTCGTAGAACAGGCTGGCGTTGTAGCTGTGCCTGGAAATGCCCGCCGTCTGCCCCTTAAACGCGGCGGTGGCGTCCGTTGCCGGCAGGTCCTGTTCGGATTCGATGTAGGTGTAGTTCGCCGAGGCTCCAAAGTGGCGCAGTGCGCCCGGTGCGAAATCGAAGAAGGTGTTCACGCCTACTTCGATGCCCTTGATATAGCCATCGCCCGCGTTGACGAACTTCGTCACGTCCACCGTGCCCAGCGCCCCGGGGATCGCGTTATCCTCCACCGTCGTCTTGACGATGTAGCCCTTCACGTCGCGGTAGAACCCGGCCAGCGATATCGAACCGGTACGGCCGAAGTAGTATTCCAGCGACAGATCCCAGTTGGTCGAACGCACCGGCTTGAGGTCCGGATTACCGGCGGTGGCGATGCCCGTGTAGTCGCCCGAAGCGGTCTGGACCTGCACCAGGGCGACCGTGGGATTGAGGTTGGAGAAATCGGGGCGGCTGAACGTCTTCGTCCAGGCGCCGCGCAGCTGCAACGCGGGCGTGAAATGCACGACCGCGCTGATCGCGGGATCCACGTCGAGGTAATTCTGGCGACCATGGATCGGCTCGAAGCGCGTGATCGTGCCGCCGGTGGTCGGGGTGTTCTCGCGGATGCTCTGGGTGCCGTCGATGGTCAGCCAGGTGTTCACGACGCGCAGGCCTGCGACGCCGTCCACCGGGATGCCGGCCAGTTCGAAGCCGTACTTGAACTGGCCATAGGCGGCGAAGCTTTGTTCCTTGCCGTCGAAGGCATTGATCGGATCGTAGGCGGGGCGGCCGTTGTCGGTGAAGTAGCCGGGCTTGAGCGTGCTGACGTAATTGTTCAGCGCGATCACGTTCGCTTCGCTGTCGAGGTAGGTCGCATCGTAGCCGACCCAGCCCGTGGGGATCGCCGCATCATCCCCGCCGGGACGGCGCGACAGCACGCTCGGCGTGGCGCCGCCGGGAAACGCGGACATCGACAGCTTGAGAGAATTCAGGTCGACCAGATTGGTCCCCGAGCGGTATCCGGCCGTGCGCCGGGCATAGCGAAAACCGGTCTTGAAGGAGCGGAAGAAACCTGTCCCGGTGTCCAGGTCCAGGTCGGTGCGCCACTGCAGGCCCTTGCCCTTCTGGCGCTCGCGCATGTCCGAATAGGCGCGGACGTGGAACTGGTTGATGTCCCCAAGGTCCACCGAGGGGTACGAATAGGACAGGCCGCCCCACTTGCCGTCGCTCTGGAACGTGGCGTCGATCGTCGGCGCCTGGTTGAACCCGAGCAGGAACAACTGCTGGTCGGTTTCGACGCGTGAAGTGGTGTAGACCGCGCTGGTCGTAAGCGTGGCGATGCTCGACTTGAAATCCGCCCCGAATTCGACCTGGGTGGTATCGAGCAACTGGCGCGTATGGTTGGAACGGGCGCCCGAATTGGCGGTCGCGGTGAAGCTGGCGCTCTTGACGATATTGGTGCCCTCCACCAGTTCGACATCGCGCAGCACCGTGTTGGCGGCGATGTTGGTCTGAAAATCGGTGTCGGTATAAGTGTTGTCGTCGGTCACGTGGGTGGCACGCAGATACATCCCGAAGTTGTACGCGGGGCGCCACTGGATCTCGCCGGTCAGCACCGGGCGCTCGTAATGGCCCTTGGGGTTCTTGGCGAGGATTCCGGTCGGCAGGCTGTATCCGGCGGCAGTGGTCTGCGGTCCAAGGCTCTCGCGATAGGATTCGTAGTAGTCGCGGCGGGTGTAGCTGGCGTTGACCATCACGCCGATCTCGCCCGCGCCGGTGTCCCAGTTGCCGGCGACCAGCACGTCGCCGTTGTACATCGGCTTGTCGGCCTGGTCGTCGTAGCTGCCGCGCACGGTCCCGGCGATGCTGATGCCTTTCTTGAAATCGAGCGGCTGGCGCAATTGCACGTCCACCGCGCCGCCGATCCCGCCCTCGATCAGGTCGGGCGTCAGCGCCTTGTAGACTTCGATGGAGCGGATCAGCCCGGCCGGGTAGCTGTTGAGCAGCGTCCGGCGCGACGAGCCGGTATAGGCTTCCTGCCCGTTGATCATCGTCACCACGCTGGAGATGCCGCGGATGGTGATGGCCTGGCCTTCGCCCCGGTTGCGGAAAACCTGGACGCCGGGCAGGCGTGCCAGCGCCTCGGTCGCACTGTTGTCGGGCAACTGGCCGATGTCCTCTGCGGCGACGGCGTCGACGATGGCGTCCGACTTGCGCTTGATGTCGCGCGCGGTGCTCAGGCTGGCGCGAAAGCCGGTGACGACGATGTCGTCCGCGGCGGCGGCATCGCTGGGGACGGCCGGGCGCGCCTCGCTCAGCTTCACGCGGCGCAGGACGATCCGGGCACCGTCGTCGGCGGCGATTTCCAGCCCGGTGCCGCCGATCAGCAGCCGCAGCGCCGCGCGCGCATCCATGCGGCCCTTGACCTGGCGGCTGCGCAGCCTGTCCAGCCCTTCGCCCGGCGCCACGATCTGGACCTGCGCCTGCCGTCCCAGCGAGGCGATGGCGCTTGCCAGGGCCTGCGCGGGAATGTCGAACTGGCGCTCCTGCGCTGGATTGGCCTGCGCTGGATTGGCCTGCGCTGGCTTGGCCTGGGCAAGCGCGGGACTGGCGATGGCGCAGGCGATGACGGCCATGGCGCAGCCGGAAACGAACCTCGAATGCATGTGTAACGATCCCCACCAGCGGCGCATCTGCCGCTTTCGAGGGCTAGATGCGGGCCGGCCGACGATCCTCCACTGCGATCCGATTTTATTTTGCGGAGAGGATGATCGTGTCGTCATCGCGCGTCACGCGCAGGTCGTGCGCCAGCGCGGCAGCCTGCGCGAAACCCGCCGGATCGCTGGTGGAGAAAATGCCCGCGACCTTGAGCTGCGCCACCCGCGGATCCTCGATCACGATGTGCCGGTCGGAATAGCGCGCATACTGCCTGGCCGCGTCTGCGAGGGTCAGGCCGGTCAGGTCCATTTCGCCGCGCTGCCACAGGCCTAGCCGGTCGACTTCGCCCGCCGAAAGCTGCTCGCGCACGATCGGGCCGTGGGCCGGAAGGGCGATGCGGTCCCCGGCGGCAAGCAGGACGGGCGGCGAAGTGCCGGTCCGCACTTCCACGCGCCCTTCGCGCACTGTGACCGCGACATCGCCGATGTCGGACAAGTGCACGAGGAAGCTGGTGCCGATCACCCGGATGCGCACGGCGCCCGCCTCGACGATGAACGGCCGCGCGGGGTCTTTGGCCACGTCGAAGTTGGCCTCTCCCGCCGACATGGCAATCCGCCGCTCGAGCGGCTGCATCGCCACCGACACCTCGGTTCCGGCGTTGAGCGTCACCGCCGAACCGTCCTGCAGAGCGGTGCGGCGCACGGTGCCCTTGTCCGCCGTCAGCGTCGTGCTGCCGGTCAGGCGGTTCAATCCGACCGCCGCCAGCAGCGATGCAGCGATAGCGCCTGCGGCCCCGCCCAGCCACAGTCGCCTGCTGGCGGCGCGGCGCGCCGGGGCAACGGACGTGTCCAGCGGCGTCGAGGGTTCGTGCTCCGGAATCTCCCGGTCGACGCCCAGCGCGACCGCACGATCGAAATAGGCGTTGGCGGCCATGGCCCGCGCGAAGGCGCCCGCGTGGCGCGGGTCGGCGGCGACCCAGGCGTCGAGTTCCGCCTCGTCTTCGGAATCCAGCGTTCCTGCATCCACGCGCAAGGCCCATTGCGCGGCGCGCTCGTCAAGCGCGTTCACGCTGTCGGGATTGTTCACCGGTCTCGCTGTCGTTTCGCTGGTCACGCGGACTAGATGCCGCATTGCGCCCATTTCCGCCACGCCCGATTGTATTCGTCAGGATCGCCAGCGCCTTGACCATGTGTTTCTCGACGGTGCTTTGCGCGATGCCCAGCGTGTCGGCTACCTGCCGCTGGCTGAGCCCGTGGATCTTGCGCAAGGTGAAAACCTCGCGGCAACGATCTGGCAGGGCCGCGATCGCGGCGGATACCTGCGAGAGTTCCTGCCGGTCCGCGACGACCCGCTCCGGGCTGGGCGCGTCCTCCGGAATGTCGAGGGCTTGCGCGTTCGCCTGGACGTCGATCGTCACGATCCTGGCCCGGCGCAGGGATTGCAGGACGACCGACTTGGCGACCTCGAACATATAAGTGCGCGCGTTGCGGATGTGGTCGACATGCTCGATCGAAGCGAGAATCGCGTAAGTCTCCTGTACCACGTCATCGACTTCCAGCCCTGCCGAAGCGGCGCGCGCGCTCAGCCACTGCCGCAAGGCAGCTTCGTGCGGGAAGACATTGCGTCCCAACCAGGCAGCGCGTTCTCGGGAAAAGGACATCGCAGCAGCGACTATCGGCTCTCGATGACAGTTCCGATACAGCCACGACGATCTGCAAAAAAGGTGTTCGCCGCATGGAGGATATCCGTTCCTCTCGGCATCTATCCAGCGATCCTTCCCGGCGGCGGCGATGCTTGCCTGCCGTGATGGATCGATTTTCCCTCTCGCTATGGACAGGTGGATCGATGCTGAAGATCACGAAACGGCTGCAGCAGCCATTCTGCGCTGCGCTGGTTGCCCTTCTGATGACGGCGACGCCCGCGCAGGCATGGACGCGTACCGGGCATGCGGCAATTGGCTTTGTCGCGGAAGCCAAGCTCAAGACTGACAATCGCGCCGTGTGGAATACGATTTCCGAACTGCTCGACGGAGCCGAATTCTACGACGAAGCCGTGGCCGGCTGGGCGGACGACGTGCGCGAATCCTATCCCAACCTCATCCACACGGTCCGTATCCCGGTTCTGGGCGCTGTACCTCAGGCGTCGGATCCCGCCTGCATTGCCGATCAGCCCGCAATCAGCTGCGCCGACAAGGCGATCGCTTATTATGCCGGCATCCTCAAGAACACCGCCAACAGCAGGCAGCAGCGTCAGGAAGCGGTGAAATTCCTGCTCCACCTGGTCGGCGATCTTCACCAGCCCCTGCATGGTTCCGAGCCAGGCGGCGCACAGGACAAGGTGCTGATTCCGGGCGGAGTGCTGAATGTGGACGCAAACGGCGCCGCAACGACCACCGATGTCCATTCCGTATGGGACTACGCCATCGTCAAGAAGCACGGCCTGACCGCGATCCAGTTGGGCCGGCAGCTCTGGGACGATGCCTCGCTCGCGCCGCCCACCGGCCTCACTCCGCGTGACTGGGCCGTGGAAAGCCGCAACCTGTCGAAGAAATACATTTTCATCGATCCGGTAACGCCCAGCGCAAACGATGCCTACAAGGTCGTCGCCTGCGGTGGTCGGACCGGCATCACCTGCCCATCCGCCGCCAAGACGCTTCCTGCCGACTACGAGACGAAGAATTACTACCTCGCATCATATCGGCTCAAACAGGCGGGACTTCGTCTGGCCGAACTGCTGGTGAAGACGCTGGGCTCTTGATACCGACATGACATGATTTCCGGCTCGTCTGCGAGCTGGAAATCCCCCTGATCGATCCCAGACCGGTGTGGCTGGTCTGAAGTTTGCGTGATGGCCCTGGGGCTGGTCGCTGGCTACATTGAAGAAAGAGCCATATCCGGCAAGCAATTGAGCGACGGGAGGTGCCGACCCTTGTAAGACGCTCAGGGTGCAAATCCTGATCCCCAAGTGCGGAAGGTCCGGTATTCCGGCAGGTGTCGACCAGGGCCGGTTGTTCGCCGAGCAGTTGACGATCTCGCAGCGATTGTCGCGGTTTTGGGCTACGCGATTAACGATGAGGCGTTTAACCGTAACCCAAGGTGAGCGGTAGACCGCGGAATGAACGACGTGCCCGTAAGCGACGGGAGAGTCGATTGGATCTATCGAGCCTCTCGCGTGGCGCGCGATGAGAAGCGTCAGTTCGCAATCGGAACAAGCGCGATCGATTGGTGTTTGTTATGGATAGAAGATAATCTGCCGATGCTGCCTTTCGCACCGGTGCCGCCGACCTTATCCGAGGCACCGGCGTCCAATCTGGAGCGGCGAATGAAGATGGTGGAATCGAGCGTGAGGAATGCCAGCCCAATTGCTGCTCCCGTGGCGGTCTCGACTAGCCGTCAGGTTGAGAACAACGCAACAATCGCGGAGCGTCTCAATGCGAGCGTCGGCCCCGGTGTCGGCACTCCGATGGTTTTCGCGCACGGCTTCGGTTGCGACCAGAATATGTGGCGTAACGTCGCGCCCGCCTTCGACGCCAGCCACCGCACGATCCTGTTCGATCTCGTCGGGGCCGGCGGTTCCGATCTGGGAGCCTATGATCCGGTCAAATATGCGACGCTCGACGGCTATGCCGAGGATGTCGTCGCGCTGGCGCGTGAACTCGGTATCGAAAACGGCATTTTCGTCGGCCATTCGGTCAGCGCGATGATCGGTGTGCTGGCGGCTCGCCAAGCCCCCGAGCTGTTCGATCGCCTCGTGCTGGTCGGCCCGTCACCGCGCTATATCGACGATGGCAACTATGTCGGCGGCTTCACCGAGCCGCAGATTCTCGAACTCTTAGAGTTTCTCGACTCCAATCATCTCGGTTGGTCGCAAGCGATGGCGCCGATGATCATGGGCAATCCGGATCGTCCCGAACTCAGCGAGGAACTGACGGCAAGCTTCTGCCGCACCGATCCCGATATCGCCAAGAGCTTTGCTCGCACGACCTTCCTTGCCGACAACCGTGCCGACCTAACGGGTATCGAGGCACGCGTGCTCATCCTCCAATGCGCCGAGGATGTGATCGCGCCAGTCTGCGTCGGCGAATATATGCGCGATGCCATTGTCGGCAGTGAACTCGTCATGATCGACGCGACTGGTCATTGCCCCCATCTGAGCGCGCCCGCCGAAACGATCGCGGCGATCAAAGCCTTTGTCTGAACCGACGCGCCGGATCGTGACGCCCGTAACGCCCCCGTCTGGTGCTCCGATCGAAGATTTCGAGGATCTCTTCGAGAACGTACCGTGCGGCTATCTTTCGACCGACGGCAAAGGCCGGATCGTGCGCGCAAACCGGACGTTCGCCGACTGGATGGGTAGCAGCACCGGGTCGTTCGAAGGGCGGCGCTTTGCCGATCTGCTCCCGATCGTCGGCAAGGTGTTCTATGAGACCCATCTGGCGCCCTCGCTCCACTTGCAAGGGAAGATCAGCGAAGTCGCACTCGATCTCGTCCGCACCGACGGGACCAAGATGCCCGTGCTGCTCAACGCGGTCGAGCGACCCGGCACTGAAGACCGACCGACCTTCATTCGCTTCACCATCTTCAAGGCTACCGAGCGCCGGCTCTACGAACAGGGCTTGCTCGCCGATCGCAACTCTGCGCGGGCGGAGGCCGTAGTCGAACGCGACATCTCGGAGCTGCGCGACCAGTTCATAGCCGTGCTGGGGCACGATCTGCGCAACCCGCTGGCCTCGATCGCGAGCGGCTTGCGGTTGCTCGACAAGGAGACGCTCAGCGCTCGGGGGCAGAAAGTGACCACCCTTATGGAAGGCAGCGTCATTCGCGCCGTCGGCCTGATCGACAATGTTCTCGACTTCGCACGCGGCAGGCTCGGCGGCGGACTGACTTTGGTGCGCAACACGAACGAACCGCTTGAGCCGACCCTGCGCCAGGTCGTCGGCGAGCTGCGCTCGGTGACGCCCGAGCGCACGATCGAAACAGGCTACGACCTGATGGAGCCGATCGACTGCGATCGCTCGCGCATCGCTCAGATGCTGTCCAACCTTGTCGGTAATGCTGTGACCCACGGAGCGGCCGACCAGCCGATCCGGGTCGTAGCGAAGACGGAGGCTGGATTCCTGGAGATCAGCGTCGCCAATGGGGGCGAGCCTATTTCGGACGCAGCGCAGGCGCGCCTGTTTCAACCCTTTTTCCGGGGTGAGCTGGGTCCCAGCCGCGAGGGCCTTGGCCTGGGGCTCCACATAGCCTCGGAGATCGCCAAGGCGCATGGCGGCACGCTGACGGTCGCGTCTGATGCGGCGGAAACCCGCTTCACATTCCGGATGCCGCTTTCGGGCTGAATCGGCCTCTATCGAGAAAAGCGGGGTCTTCTTGGGGCCGAACCACCCTCTGAAGCATTTAGTTAGTCCGCGGCTTGTCCCGAGCATGACGGACAGGAGAGCCGTGATGCCAGCAGATGATAATCAAACCGTCCTCGTTGTCGAAGACAATGTGCTCGTCCGAATGCATGGCGTCGACATCCTGGAGGATGCCGGCTTCACCGTTCTGGAAGCCGAGACCGCCGATGAGGCGATCATTCTGCTTCAGGGGCAGCAGGACGTGCATCTCCTGTTTTCAGATATCGATATGCCCGGCAGTATGAATGGCCTCGAACTGGCTCAGCTGGTCCGAGACCGCTGGCCAAGGGTTCGCCTTCTGCTTACGTCCGGCCATCACCACATCGAAGGGAACGCACTCCCGGAGCATGGCCGGTTTGTCCGCAAGCCGTGGACCCGCGAACGGCTCATCGCGACGATCCAGGCGACGTTGGATGCCGGTGCCTGATGCCGCGGTGGGCCGTGAGGGCGGCGTGATGCCGGGCTGGGACCATGGGCGGTGAAGCTGCACATCCGACATGAGACCCGCTATCGCTACCGGCAGCCCGTCGAGATCCTCCCGCAACGCCTGTTGATGACGCCTCGCAGCGGCCACGAGCTGACGCTGCTGCAATCGTCGCTTCGCTGCACGCCGGACGCGGCGCTGGCCTGGTCGCAGGACGTGTTTGGAAACATGATCGCGACTGCGAGTTTCAGGTCACCGACTGACGAACTCGTCATTCTCGGCGAAATGGAGGTCGAACAATGTGCGCCGGCCTGGCCGATCCTGTTGATCGACCCCGCCGCCCATCGCTATCCGTTCGCTTATACGACCGACGACCTTCGCGACCTAGGTAGTTTGGCGACGACCACGGCCGTCTACGATCGGCTCGCGGCCTGGGTTGCAGGGTTTGTCGCAGGACCTGCGACCGACACGCTGTCGCTCCTCAAGGATCTCAATGCCGGCATTCTCGGTTCGGTCGCCTACCGGGTACGCGACGAGGAAGGCACTCAATCGCCCGACGAAACGCTGGCGCTTGCCAGCGGATCATGTCGTGATCTTGCAGCTCTGTTCATCGAAGCCGCGAGGCATCGCGGTTTCGGCGCCCGCGCGGTTTCGGGCTATCTCTATGATCCGGACGTTATCGCTGCGGACGGTGGTGCAACGCACGCCTGGGCGGAAATCTTCCTGCCGGGCGCGGGTTGGGTTGCCTTCGATCCAACCCATCGACGCATGGGATCGGCGCAGCTCGTGGCGGTCGCCGTTGGTCAAAGCAATCGCCAGATCATGCCGGTCACTGGCGGCTATGTCGGTCATCCCGATGATGCTCTTGCAATGAGCGTCAGTGTAAAGGTCCGGGCCATCTAGACAGCAACGGAGCGGTCGCCGACCGTAGGTTCAGCGAGACGCAATGAGGGATTACGAGGGCAAGGCCTCCTCATAGGCGCTAACTCAACGCCCCTTTCCTGCCGACGGCGCGGCCCGCAGTCACAGCCGTCGGGTCGGCAGCCGACCAGATTTTGCCGTTCCCCCCTAACGGCGCGAACGTCCGGATCCGACAGAAGCCACCTACCGAGCGTCATAACACTGCCGGACAAGAAGCGCCCAGCTGCGGCCTTTCCGCAGAGCGCGACACGCTACCGAATGGTCCGGTCGCGTCCCGCGAGCGTCGCGAACACGATCACGAGCGTACTTGCGACGATGAGCAGCGTCATCGGTGCGGTCCAGCCGCCAGTCGCATCGTGAAGCACGCCGACCAGCAGCGGTCCGGTAGCAGCACCGGCATAGCCGATGAACTGTGCCATGCCGGATAGGGCGCCCGCCTGATGATGGTCGCGTGTGCGCAGCGCGAACAGCGACAGGCTCGTCACCATCGCGATACCAGCGCCGAGCCCCGCCGCGATGAGCCAGAGAAGCGACAGGTCAGGCCGAACGAGCAGCCCCGCGGTGCCGACAAGAAGGCAGGCGCCGCATACGAAGCCGAGCAGTCGCTGATCGGCGAAGCGCCGGATCAGTGAGGCGCTGCCGAGATTGGTCGCGACCGCCACCACCTGATAGGCGAGCAAATATACACCGGCAGTGCCTGCGGAGACGTCCGCTTCACCCACATAGGAGGCGAACCAATCGACGATCGCGTAGAACACCAGCGAGTGGAGCGCAAAGAAGAGCGACACCTGCCAGCCGATCGGATGTCGCCAAGGCGATACCACCGGAGTACTGGAAGAAGCCGCAGCGAAATGGTGCTGCCGCCCACGCATCTGGGGCAACCAGACGATCAGCGTCACGAGCGACAGCAATGCCCACGCGCCGAGCGACCAGCGCCAGTCTGCGAAGGGCAGTCGCGCGATCGGCACCGCCAGCCCTGCGGACAGGCCCGCCATACCCGCCATCGCCGCGGCGTAGAGGCCGATCATGCCGGCGGCACGGTCGGGGAAGTCGCGCTTGACGAGGCCGGGCAGCAGGACGTTGCCAAAAGCGATGCCGGCGCTGAGCAGGATCGTGCCGATCCACAGACCGGATGGCAGCCATAGCGAGCGGAGCAACGTGCCCACCAGGATGGCGCCCAGCGCGGCACCGAGGATGAGTTCGAGCCCGTGGCGACGGCCGACGCCAGGCGCGATCAGCGAAAGGACCGCAAAGAGCAGCAAAGGAAGCGCGTTCAGCAAGCCAGCGGCGGCGCCGTCCAGATGCAACGTGGTCTGGATGTCGGTAAGCACCGGTCCAAGCACGGTGATCGGCGCACGCAGGTTCGCGCCGATCAGGACGATGCCCGCAGCGAGGACAAAGCTTGAACGGCGAACGGAGGATTCAGTAGGAGGCAGCATCGATCAACCCGGCACAGCACGAGGCACACCTTAACGGGGAGGCTTCGTGATCGTGGTGCGTTGGTTGACGTTAACGCTTACGCGAGCAGCCGTGTCGACCGGCTCGTCTGTTGTTGCAGGTAGGTATGTCAGATGACCGCGTCAACAAGGACGCTCTCTCATTCGGTGGTTTGTCGCGGCGGACATCGGAATCTACCGACAGCCGAAGAGCATCGATAAAAAGGTATATATACCGCAGAGAGGCGATTGGGCCGCCCCTTTCCCCGTGCTCGATCATTTTCGAGATGGCCGCCATCGACCAATGCCAGTCCTTCATCGGTGTTGTGCCCGCGCCTGAAAGACGACATGCTAAGGTAGTGGTGCTTTCATGATCTGGGCGCACTGGCTCGAGATTTCTCGGAGGATATCGTGGAGCTTACCCGCCGATCCCTACTGGCGCTGGCTGGAGCTTCACTCATCCCTGTAGCGCCTCTCCGCGCGAGCGATGGGATTTCAGTCCCCTCGGTTGAGCGGCTCGAGCTAACCGTATTGATCGACAGCACAACCGGCGTCTTCGGTATGCCCATCAGTCGGCCCGACCTCCATGTCATGCCTCCGCCGCTTACCGCCGACTATCGCACAGCTTTCGCCGGCCAATGGGGCTACTCAATGCTTGCGGCCGCGTCCACTGGTGGGAAGTCGCACAAGATTCTGATTGATTTCGGCTACACGTCGGCGGCGCTGCTAAACAATATGCTGCTGCTGGGGATCGCGCCCGAGACGATCGACGCGATGGTCCTCAGCCATGGCCATTATGATCACTTCGGTGGGTTGGAGGGCTTGCTGGCCGGTGGGAAGGTCCGGCGTGGTACGCCGCTGTTCGTCGGCGGCGAGGAAGCGTTCTGCGCGCGCATCCGGGGCACGGACCCGGATGGCCCCTCGTTCGGGGCTATCGATCTTCAGGCTATCCGAAATGCCGGACTGGATCTTGTCGTTTCGGGAGAGCCAAAGCTCGTTGTGGGATCCGGATTCACCACGGGCAAGATCCCGTTTGTATCTGCCGAGCATCCGCGTGTGCCCACTGGCATGCTCCCGGGGCAGAATTGCGATCGCGCGCTGCTCGATCCGGCCAAGCGCGACAAAACCTTCGTGGTTGATGACGCCGAGCATGAGCTTGGTACGGTCTTCAATGTAGCGGGACGCGGACTGGTGGTGATCGGGTCGTGCAGCCATCGTGGTATCATCAACACGGCACGGCGTGCGCAGGCGGTATCGGGTATCGATAAGATCCACGCGATCGTCGGCGGTTTCCATCTTATTCCGCCGCAAACCCGCGATCAGGCGCTGGCAACGCTCACCATGATGCAAGCCTTGGCTCCGGACTACGTCATTCCCGGCCATTGCAGCGGAGAGGCGTTCATCTCTGCCGCAATGGCGGCAATGCCGGAAAGGGTAATTCGCTCGGTTGTTGGAACGCGCTACATTTTTGGTATCTCCTGACATTTGCCGCGAGCAGCAGGTTGGTCAGCCCGCGACCCTTAGCGGCCGTTCAGTCACCGATTTTCCGATCCCAGGTGCGGACCGACCGCATTGCACTTCGAATGCTCAATTCTGATCATGAGGCGATCGTCAAGTTTAGAGCGATGCTGCTGCTTGGCCGCTATTTCCATCATGTCGTCTCCCGTCCAGCTTGCGCTTTTCCGATCCGTTGGGTTGATATCGGGCCTCGGCAACGAAGCCGACAGATACTGCATATCTGATCAAAATGCGCGGCTAGGCAAGCCGGTGGAAACTCCGCCTAGACCCTACTTACCCGAAAGGTAGATCGGGTTGGAATAGAACCACAAGTCGCGCCAGGGATCCTCTCCAGCGACATCAGACTCTGGTTCACCCTGCCGCGTGCTCGTGCCGCGAACGCGCAGATAGGTTGTTTCTTCCGAAACCTTCATTCGCAGAGATACGAGCATATCTTCGCCATCTGTCCGAAAGTCACGCGACGTGAAGCGTCTGACGATCCGGGTACTGTCGTTGTGGTCACCCTTACCGCCCGAAGCCCCTCCTGCGATCAGGTCGAGGTGATCGACTTTCGGGATTTGCCCACCGGCATTCGGAGTGCGCACGGGACGGAAGCGAATGGAGATATCGAGTTCGTCACCGTCGCGTATCGCCAGCGTTTGCCCCATGGTCGCGGTCCTTGGCGATGTCGGTCCGGCTGCCGCCTTGACGTCTAGTCGGTCGATCAGATTGCCGGTGGCGGCGAAAACGCGCCCATTGCGCAGGCCATCGAGTATGTCCGAAGCGTTCGGCTCGGCAAAAACCCAGGTCTTGGAATACTCCCCCGGCCAGAAGTCCGCGCCGCCCTCACGCCAGTGACCGTGTGAATCCGAGTTGGCGGTAATGGTCCAATGCAGCCCTCTCCCGAGAAGCGTATCCCAGGCACCGCCCAGACGGGCGACCATCTGGTCGAAACCACCCATGGTGCGGAAGCCGCCATACAGGCCGCGAGAGCCGTGCGCCTTGTCCTTGCCCGTTTCCGGTCTACCAGCCTGATGCCCCGGCGCGCCTTCCATGCCGGATACGACATTCGGCGCGGCCTTCTGCCACGCCTGATACTCTGCAGGCGTGTGCAGGCCCCATTCGCCATAGCCGGTCGCCGTTCGGGAGGGATGGTTGGCGATGAGAACCGGCGGGACGGGCAGTCCGGCCATGTATCGCAACGCTTCGATCATCCTCGCCTTGGTATTGCGTGAGGGGTCGGCAGGAAACGCCTCGCGCTTGCCGAAGCGGGATTCGATATCCCGCAACGTGGCGCGCTCGGTCGCATCGGTTGGGAGGATTAGGCTTGCATGCTCGCCGCCGGGAACGTCGAATTCCATGCCGTAAAACAGGACCACGTCCGGCACCGCCTTGCGTGCCGCCACGACATCCGGCCAGGCACGATCATGGTTGAGCGCGGAATGCCTGGGGCCTCCATGGTCCGTGGTGACCATCCAGTCCAGCCCGAAGCGGCGCGCCATCTCCACGTTCTGCAGGGTCGTATGGGAAGAATCGCCGCCGATCACGGGATCCTGCAGGTGCCCGGGATGTTCGGGATCCGCTTCGTAGCGGGCGCTGTAGATGCTGTGCACATGATGATCGCCCGCCAGCCAGCGCCGTTGGCTGGGTTCATCGGCATAGGCCGGCAAGGCATGTAAAAGAACAATCGCCGAGGCAAGAAGCCGTCCTGAACGCATCATCGGTCGCGTGGGCTTTCAATGGGAATACGGGCACCGCGCCGAAACTTCGGCACGATGCCCGCAGGTCAATTGGGGAACGGGATCAGAACTTGGCGCGGACGCCGAAATTCACGGTCCGGCCGAACGTGTGGATCTCGCTGACTTCGCTTTCGCTGCCCGCGAACGAGACCTGCCGTTCGTCGAGGACGTTCACGGCCTGCATGAACATCTCGATATTGGGCCTGATCTTGTAGCTGGCGCCGAGATCGACGATCCCGAAGCCCTTCTGGTAATACGCCACGACGTCCTCGGGGCTGGGCAGCGAGGTCACGTTCGCACCGGAATCGGTCATGTAGTTGCTGCGATAGGTGTAGCTGACGTTGATCTCGAACGGTCCCGTCTCGAAGAAGGGCGTGATCGAGTAGCTGACATCCGAAACACCCTGGATACCTGCCGACTGGATGCCGACACCGGTGGTATTCAGTTCCAGCTTGGAGGTTGCGAAAGTCGCCGTCGCGGTGACGCCGAGACCGAACGGCAGCTTGTTGGTGTAGCCGAACTCGACGCCGGAGATAGCCGCATCGCCCACGTTTGTCGGGGTGGCGACCAGAATGTCCACCGGCAGCGTGGAACCGTCGTTGACGGCGAAGGCCAGCGTGCGCGTCTCGAAGTCGGATGCGATGTAGTTGCTGATGTCCTTGTGGAACGCGGCCACGGTGAACGCACCGAACTTGTCGAAATACCATTCGAACGAAGCGTCGAAGTTCCACGAAGTGTAGGGCCGCAGGTTGGGGTTTCCGCCCGATGCCTGCAGATTCAGCGTCGGATCATCCAGCGCCGCCGCACCCTGGTTGTAGATGCTTGTCACGGTGACGCTGTTCGTGTTGATCGAATTGCGCAGTTCCGAGAGCGACGGGCGCGTCATCGTGCGCGCCACGCCCAGACGCAGTTGCACGTTGTCCGAGAACTTGAACATCGCGTTCGCGCTGGGCAGGAACTCGGCATAGGTCGCGCGCGTGATCGTGGGCAGGACTTCGGTGGTTACGCCTCCCGAACCATCCGCGACGGGCGCAATGGTGGTGCCGCGCACGTCGGTCTGGGTGCGCACGTAACGCAGGCCGAAGTTGCCGGAGACCGGCACGTCGCCCACGTCGGATTCGAAATCGATGCGGCCGTAGAGCGCCTGGATCTTCTCGCCGATGCGATAGGAGTTCTGGAGGTCGGCCGCCGTCGGCTTGAGGTCCGAGGCATCGGGGCTCACGCCGTCATATTCGCTGCCGAGCGTGTAGGCCTGGTTGAACAGCGCCCAGTCCACGTTGGTCCATGCCTGCCGGTTCACGATCGACTGGTCGAAGGCATTGCCCGGGACCGGATGCAGCAGGAAGTCATCAGTGCGGGTAAACCCGTCGCGCAGGATGGCGTTGTTGCGGTCGCGGCGCTGGTAGTCGCGGTAGCGGTCGGAGACCTGGCCACCGAACCTGATCCTGGAGAAGCGAAGGCCACCCACGTCGAAGTCCATCCCGCGCGAGACGTTGAGCACGAAGCTCTTATCCTCGTCGATCGAATTGATCGGGCGAACTGCGAAGCTCTCGAACGGCATGAGCGAGGGGTCGGTCAGATCGAGGTCGGTATAGAGCGAAGTAACCCGGCCCTCCTTCAGGACATCTCCGCTGAAATCGAACGTAAGGTTGCCGCCTCGGCCGCTGGCCGTGCGGTACTGCACGCGCTGGATCGGCGTATCTAGATCGCTACTCGCCCGCGCATAGCTGACGCGCGGCTCGATATGCCAATCGCCAAGGTCCAGCTTGATCGTGGTGTTGAGCTGGAGATTCCGGTGCGATTGGTCCATGTATTCGCTGTAATTGCGAATACGTGCGCCTCGGATCGTGCCCGCCACCAGCCTGCCGTCCTCGACAACCGCGGTCGAGAGGTCCAGCCGCGAAAGTTGGCTGGGGATGTAGTAGGTCAGGCGGCGTTCCGTCGTCTCATTGTTGAACTGCGAGAACAGCCCGTCGACGTCGATCTCGAAGGTCGAGGAGGGACGCCACTGCAAGCCGACGACGGCGCTGATGCGTTCGCGATCCTCGGTCTCCAGGTAGGGCTGGGCGTCGCCGGGCACGCGCAGGGTTCCCAGGCCCTCTACTTCCGCGTCCTGCCACCCCATGCGCAGTCGATCGAACTGGACCTTGCGGCGCGAGTAGGACAGGCCCGCCAGTACGCCGAAGGTCTTGTCCTCATTGCGCCAGCCGGCAGAGATCGTGCCGTTCGGATTGATCGTGTCGGTCCGTTCCTCATAGCCCGCATAGGCATTGGCGGCGACGAAGGGATCCCGGTCAAGCGGCTTGATGAGCCGGATATCGACCGTCGAACCGATACCGCTCTCGACCAGGTCGGCCGTGGGCGACTTGGTGACGACGACGCTGTCGATCAGCGTGGCAGGCAGCACTTGAAGGCGGAACTGGCGGCCGGACTGGCCGGAGTTGCGGATGTTCTCGTTGTAGGCGAGCGGCATGCCGTCGAACGTCACCGCCTGGAAATTCGGCCCGAGCCCGCGCACGCTGATGAACTGGCCTTCGCCCGCTTCGCGCACGATGGTCACGCCGGGCACGCGCTGCAGCGCTTCGGCCACGTTGAAGGCCGGGAGCTTGCCGATATCGGCGGCGACGACCGCGTCCGATATCGAATCCGCATTGCGCTTCACACCCAGCGAACGCTCGACACCGTCCGAAAACGGCGCGGTTACCACGATTTCACTGGCCGGGGTCGGCTCGCCGCTCGCGATTTCGGGCGTTTGCGCGGCCGCCGCCGACAGAGGGCGGACGATAAGCGCGCCCGAGCGGTCGCGCACGACCGTCAGCGAAGTGCCCGCGATCAGGCGGCGAACGGCCGTTTCCGCATCGAACTCGCCGGAAACGGCCGGTGCTTTGAGGCGCGCCACGGCATCGCGCGTAAATAGGATGTCCTGCCCGCTCTGGCGGGCAAGCTGCTCCAGCGCCCGATCCATCGGCTGCGCGGCGATGGCAACACGCACCTGCCGTGACTGAGCATGCACGGAGGTCGCCAGAGACGTGCCCGAAAGAACCAGCGCAAGCGCCACCGACCGGCAAAGCTGCCGTTTGAAAGAAGTCATGTCCGATACCCCGTCCGGACGCCCGCCGTGAGCGCCGCTTACTGCGTCGTCGTTCTGGACGGCCTTTTCCTCACCCCCGGACGCAAATAAAATTGAGCGGGCAAATTCAGCGGGCAGATTCAGCGAGCCGTCGCAATCCGGATCACGTCCGGCTCTGCCGCAATCTCGACGGGCAGCAGGACCGCCAGCGAGCGTGCGAACGCCTCGGGGTCACCGACGCGGTAGACACCGCTCAGGCGCAGGTCGGCGGCGCGAGGATCAGCGACGACCAGTTCGCGGCTGCTGTAGCGGTTCATCTCCGCCACCGCCTGCGCCACGGTTTCGTCGCGGAATGCCAGTCGTCCGCTCTGCCATGCCAGCAGGTCGTCGATCTCGGGCCGGTCGAGCTTGTCCTGCCGGCCCGGCTCCATGGCGATGCGATGTCCCGTCGCGAGCTCGACACGGGCACCGGCCGACTGCACCTGTGCGCTGCCTTGCACTGCGGTGATGAGCACGACGTCGTCGTCCCGGCGCAAGTCCAGCCTGCCCGATTGCGCGACCGCGCTCCTGTCGCCCGCTTCGATGACGAAGGGCCGCACATCCCTTGCGATCTCGACATCGATGCGGCCCGATGACAACGTCAGCAGGCGCTGCGAGGAACTCGCCGTGAAGCGCACGCGGGTGTTCGTATCGAGCATGATGCGCGTGCGGTCGTCCAGCACGAAGCGGCGCTGTTCGCCGACACTGGTTTCGTACACGCCCGCGCGGGCCTGCTGCCAGCCGAGCCCCAGCCCGCAAGTCAGCACCAGACCGGCCCCGCCCGCCATCACCGCGCGCCGGGACACGCGCTCCGGCTG
Source organism: Novosphingobium sp. 11B (assembly GCF_054589055.1). Taxonomy (NCBI): domain Bacteria; kingdom Pseudomonadati; phylum Pseudomonadota; class Alphaproteobacteria; order Sphingomonadales; family Sphingomonadaceae; genus Novosphingobium; species Novosphingobium sp. 11B. The sequence continues at coordinate 43,549 of NZ_BAAILP010000323.1, forward strand.
CCGCGGGGGCGCGGGCCGCGGGTCGTCGCGAAGACCGCCAACGGCGTCCCAGATCGTGGACGCATTCTCGAATGCACGGGCGTGTGACGGATCGGCCTTCAGCCACGCATGGAATGCCGCCTCGTCCCGAGGGGATCGGTCATCCGCGTGCAGTCGAGCCAGCCAGTCCGCCGCCTGCCGGTTCCTATTCTCCGGCTTGCTGCGGAAGATCACGTCACCATTTCTCCATCCACTCGGCCAAGTGCGACATCGCCTTGGCAATGTGCTTTTCGACGGCGCTCTGGCTGATGCCGAGTTCCTCGGCGATTTCGCGATATTTACGGCCGTCCAGCCGATACATCAAGAAAATCTGCCGGGTTCGAGGGCTTAGCGCCTCGACCCCCACGCGCAGGCGGTCGAGCCGTTCGCGCGCGATAAGCACCTCGTCCTGCAGGGGATGCTCATCCGCAACGGTAGCCACATCCGCATCCCAGACGAGAGTTTCCTTGGCCCGTCGCTCACGACGGTGGGCATCGATGCCGCGATTGGTCGCCGCACGAGCCAGAAGCGCGTCGGCATTGCGCGCAAGGGTCGAGCCGGTGGTGACGTTGACCCATGCATCATGCAGCAGATCCTCGGCATCGTCACGCCGCGTCATGCGCGCGACCTGATCCCGCAACCGCGCCCAACTGAACGCCGAGCCCGGGGCGTACTTCGATGCGTTCGAGAACCCCATCGGGGCCACTTAGAAAAGCGAAAATGCGGTTTGATGACACATCCAAGTCCAGCACATGACGCTTCAACGCAATTATGCGGGAAGATGGATGCAATCCGGCAGAGGTCTGGACTTTAAGATCCGCAACCAGGCTACGCTCAGGGGTCAGGCGAGGATACCGATGTAACAGCGGCAGGTTCATTCCTGCCCCCCGCTTCCTGCTCGACAATTGCCAGGACACTTGGCTGTGCATCACGCTTTCGTGCGTCGATTTGCCTGAGTTGTGCGCTCATCCGATGCCTATCGACTTCCATCAGGACATATCCTGTATGGCGTACATCGCTGAACCGGATGTGCGGATTGTTGGCCAGAACATCCCCGAAACGTCCCGGAGGCGGCGATTGCGCAGCCAGAGCGGACGTCACGATCTCGGTGCCGACCGTTGGACCTGAAGCCGGGCCGTGCTTGAGATCATTGACCCAGAAACTGTGAATGTCGCCGCTAAGCACGACGGCATTGTTGATGGATGGCCGGCCCAGTTTTTGGGTCAGTCGATCTCGGGCGGCGGGGTAGCCGTCCCACTGGTCGCTCCATACTGTCTCGCCCGTCCCGTCCAAGGCCAGCGGAGCGAAGAACACCCCTTGGGTCAGCAGGGTCCAGGGACGGCGTTCACGTTCGAGACGCTGGCCAAGCCATGCTTCCTGCGCCGTGCCCAGCATGGATCGATCGGCGCCGTGCCGTTCCTGGCAGTGATCGAGCTTCACGTTGCGCGCCACCTGCGGAGCGGCACAGGCCGGATCACTGCGATACTGGCGCGTATCCAGCATGGAGAGCGAAGCGAGCTCCCCCCAGTCCACGCCCCGGAACAGCCGCGGCGTCGGTTTCGAGCGCCACAGACTGGGCCGGATCGGCATATGTTCGAAATAGGCCTGGTAGGCTGCTGCCCGACGCGGAGCGAATAGATCCGGTGGCAATCCTTCGCGATTGGCGAGCGCGGCGTAGTCGTTCAGGACTTCGTGGTCGTCCCAGGTGACTAGCCACGGGAACAGCCGGTGTGCCTCTCGCAAATCCTTGTCGCTGCGATAGAGCGTATGGCGCGCGCGGTAGCCTTCGAGGTCGACGGGGTCGGGTGCTCCGAAGCTGCGCACTTTCGGCTGATCAGGGTAAGCCTGTTCGTAGATGTAATCGCCCACCTGGACGATGAGATCGGGCGCTGCGGCGATCATGTCGCGGTAGGCGTGGAACCAGCCGAGTTCCCAATGCTGACAGGAGGTCATGGCGAGACGCAGGCGGTCGGCGTTCAACGGTACGGTCTTCGTACGACCGACGGGGCTGGTCGCGCCCAACGCATGGAAGCGATACCAGTAGGTGCGCCCCGGGCGTAATCCGCCCAGTTCTACGTGGATGCTGTGAGCGGCCGCTGGATGGGCGATCTCGACGCCCGTCCGCACGATCCGGCGAAATGCCTCGTCCTCGGCGATTTCAAAGCGGACGGGGACGGCGCGTGAGGGCAACGGCGTCGCAGCCGGGCCAACGAGCCGCGTCCACAGAACGAAGCCGTCCTGCGCCGGATCGCCACTCGCGACACCCAGCGCGAACGGATCTGCGCTCGCGGCAAAAGCGTCGAATCGGGGGAAGGCCTGCGCGCCGAGCGCGACCATCGCGGCCAGCACTGCCCGGCGATGCCACCCGATGCCTTGCGGAAAATCGTGCATGACTTCGCCGCTATCCGCCTTTTCGGACAGTGATGTGACAAAGGGTGTCCCCGAAATGTCATTCTGACCGCCTAACGGCCCCGTCCAGGTTCGCGAAAAAGGACGAAGGCGTTGGCCTGGCTACGGGACGCAGATCGCTGGTTCATCGATGAAGTGCTGCCGCATCGCGCGGCTTTCCGGCGTCAGGCCGCGCGCCTTGTCGCGCCTTCCGATGCCGAGGATCTGGTTCAGGAAGCCTATGCCCGCGCCATCGATGCGGCAAACCAGCGCGAGATCACCAACCCGCGCGGCTTCGTGCTGACTATAATCCGCAACCTGGCACACGAACGCCACCGCCGCGCCAAGGTGGTGCGCTTCGAGCATCTGGCCGACATGGAAGCGATGGACTTCGCCGATGGCGCGCCCGACCAGTTCGCCGTCGTCTCCGGCCAGGTCGAACTGTCGCGGCTGATGGACCTCATGGAGACGCTGCCCCCGCAGGCCCGCACGGTGGTCCAGTTGAGGCGTTTCGAAGGAATGTTGCCGCGCGACATAGCGGTGCGGATGGGCTTGTCCGTCTCTACTGTGGAGAAGCATCTTGCAAAGGGACTGGCCATTCTGGCCAGTGCGTTGCAGGAAGCGCCCCCGCACGCAGAAGGACCGACGATTTCACGCCTATGGCAACGCCGCCGAAACCAAGCGAATTGATGGAAGAAGCGGCTGCGTGGCTGGCCGCACTGGACGCCGGATCGGCAACGCGCGAGGAATTCGAGGTCTGGCGCGCCGCCGATCCCCGGCGCGCGGTCGCCTTCGCGCAAGTCGCCGACGCCTTCGAACAGATCGAGCGCCTGCGCACCGTGCACGATCCGCTGCCCGAGCCGCGGCGACTGGGGCCAGTGCGCCTCAACCGCCGTAATCTGCTGCGCGGCGGCATAGCGGCGGGCGGCATCGCAATCGCAGGCGGCGTCGCCATGCAGGCGGCCGCACGCGAACACGCCGAGACCAGCGTGGGAGAGCGGCGCACCGTGGTGCTGGAGGACGGCACCCGGGTTTCGCTTAACACGGACACCCGGATCAGTTGGCGGATCATGGGGGAAACCCGCTCGCTCTGGCTCGATCAGGGTGAGATCGCGCTGAACGTGCGCGCGCTGGCCGGGCCTCCCTTGCGTCTGTCCGCCAACGGTATGCGCTTCGACCTCAAACCCGGGGCCTTCAACGCGCGGCGCGAACCGGAAACGGTGGCTCTGCTGGTGCTCAAGGGGGCGGCAAGCGTTGAGAACCAGGCCGTAAGGGAGGGCGCGCTGGCCCAAGCCATCGGACGCGACATCTCGGTGCATCCGGCAGAGGCGGTGGCAATCGACCGGGCCAGAAGCTGGCAGAACGGTCAATTGGTATTCGAAGGCGAAAGCCTTGAATTCGTGGTGGCCGAGTTCAACCGTTATCTCGACGACAAGCTGGTGGTGGCCGACGCTCGGCTGTCGCGCATCCGCCTTGGCGGTCGCTTCACCAATACCGATCCGGCAGAACTGCTGAACGCGCTCGATGCCTCCTTCGGCATCCACGCAAAGCGCGGCGAAAGCGGTGCGATCATGCTTTCGGCAAGCTGAACCATTTTTTGCACTGCGATAGAGGTGAGTCCGATTTCACGCATCTCCCTTTCGAGACACGGTTTTTCCGGAGGGCGCACATGCCAATTCACTCTATCGCACTACCCATGATCCTGGCCATTTCGCCTGCCAACGCGGCCTCGGCGAACGCTCGCGAACATGCCATCAGCTTCGATATCCCGTCGCAGAACATGGCGACCTCGCTCAACGAGTTCGGTCGCCAGGCCGGCGTGCAGATGGTGTTCCCCTATGACACCGTGGCCGGCCAGCGCTCTGCCTCGCTCAAGGGCCGTTTCACCCGCGCGGAGGCGATCCGCCGACTGATCGCCGGGCGCGGCATGAAGATCGCGTTCGAGGGTTCGAGTATGATCTCGCTCGCTGCAGCGCCCCGCACCCTGAAGCGTGATGTGGCCGCCACCGACGCCACCGCCGATAGCGACATCGTCGTTACCGCGCAGAAGCGCCAGGAAGATCTCTCCAAAGTTCCCGCCGCTCTCACCGTCGTTTCCGGCGACGAAGTCGAGAAGCGCAAGATCACCGACTTCAGCAGCCTCGTCGACGAAGTTCCGGGCCTGTCCATCAATTACAGCACCGGCGGCGAAAGCTACGGCCTGCTCTCCATCCGCGGCATCGGCGGGGCGGACGACTACAAACCCAACGGCAGCCCTTCGGTCGCACTGCACGTTGACGGCGTCTATCAAAGCTCCAACGCCTACCTCGGCATGCCGCTGTTCGACCTTGAACGCATCGAGGTGCTGCGTGGTCCGCAGGGCACGCTGTACGGTCGCAATACCACCGCGGGCGTGATCAACGCGATCACCCGCGGCGGCAGCGATCACTTCGAAGGCTATGTCGATGCCCGCTACGGCAGCTACGACAGCTTCCGTGCCGAAGCCGCCTTCGGCGGTCCGCTGAGCGACAACGTTCGCATGCGCGTGGCGGTGATGACCGACCAGGGCGGCGGCTTCATGCACGGCATGGGTGCCGGGGATCTGGCCGGGACGCGGCTGAGTGTGGGCGGCGTTATTCAGTCGCAGGTTCCCGCCATCACCGATCCTGGCGAGCGCAAGGGCTTCGGCGACAAGGACTTGTTCGCCGCGCGCGGTACGCTGGATATCGACCTTGGCCCTGATACTTCGCTTACCCTGAAAGCATTCGCCAGCCGCGACCGGGGCGATACCCGCCAGTACGATCGCATCAACGCCGCCCAAGACAGCAGCGTCCTCAATGCGGGCGAGGACAGCGATCCCTACAAGGTCTACTCGGCGATGTATTTTCGCCAGAAGATCGACATTCAGGGCGGTTCGGCCCAGCTTTCGCACGTGATGAACGATAGCCTGCGCCTCGACATCGTGGTCGGCGCGCAAGCCAGCCAGCGTCAGGTCGGCGGCAACGGCGACGGCACGCCCTATCCCCAGTACGAATACCTGTTCGACGAAAAGCTGAGCCAGGCCTCTTTCGAGGCGCGCATGCGCAACGAGCAGCAGGGCCGCTTCAACTGGGTGATCGGCACGTTCATCATGAGTGACACGATCGACTACCAGAGCCAGTGGACCAGCTGGGCCGCGCGCACGATCTATCACAACATCCACAGCCAGCGCCGCCGTTCGGGCGCGATCTTCGGCCAGGCTGACTTCGAGGTGATCCCCGATGTGCGGGTTACCGGTGGGCTTCGCTACACCAGCGACCAGATCGATTCCACGGGCCGCAACGTCGATGACAATCCGTGGGACATCACGTATTACAACACGCTGTTCGCCTCGACGAACAACTTCTCGTGGGACAAGCAGTTCAAGGACAGCGACGTCTCGGGCCGCGCCTCGGTGCAGTGGTTCATCAACCCGGACCTCAACGTCTTCGCCTCGGTGGCACGTGGCTATCGTTCGGGCGGTTTCGACGGTACCTCGATCATGACATTGGCCGAAACCGAGCCATTCCAGTCGGAAACGGTGTGGGCCTACGAAGCCGGCGTTCGCTACTTCAACGGCCCGATCCGCCTGTCGCTGGATGCTTTCGCCAACGACTTCGACAACCTGCAGGCGACTACCCGGCTGGCCAACGACACCAACGGGCGCACCAACGTCGGCAAGGCCAAGACGCGCGGCTTCGAGGGATCGCTTGACCTGACTCTGTTCCGATCAGGCGGCCACAAGCTCGATTTCGATGCTTCGGGCACGTACCTCTACTCGAAGATCACCGAGTTCAATTCCGCTCGCATCGCCGACGTACTGGCGACCGTGGGCGATCCGCTGCCGGGCGCGCCGAGATGGACCGGCCGCGTCGGCCTCGTTCACGACTACAGCTTCGGCGAGGGCTGGAAGCTGGAGAGCCGCGTCAACGTGTTCTACCACGGCAGGGAATCGAACCGCCTCAACGCGCTGCCGAACAACACTTCCGCCGCCTACACGCTGCTCAACGCCCGCATCGAACTGCAGTCGCCGCACGGCTGGTCGATCTATGCGATGGGCCGCAATATCACCGATGAAGTCTACTTCCCGGAACTGAACGGCGCGGCTCGTCTGGTCGGTGCTCCGGCGACTTACTCGGTGGGCTTCCGCGTCGCCTTCTGATCTTTCCAACGAAGGGTGGCTCCCGTAGGAGCTACCCTTCAGTCGCCGTAACCGCGATGGGCCTGATTTTGCATATCGGTGAAAGACATCGAGGCGCATAGCAGCCCCTTGCCGGCTATATCGACGACAGGATGTTCAAGCGGGATCTACGTAATCTTGAACGGGAACAGGAAAAGACATTCCTTGCCAACGACCGCAGCGCGCTTTTCGATGCCGCGATCGGAAGCACCGTCAAGGCATCAGGTCGCCGAAACGTGCTGAACCAACCGTGTCAGGATGGCGAGTTCCGCGCGGATAGGACGCACCGATTCAGTCTGCGCCCGTGCATAAATCCGCAATTGCGAGGTCAGGAAGCTTGAGAACAGCGCGGCTTCGGTGACGCCGACCGTTCTGCGCTCGCCCACCAGGGCCTGCAATGTGCTCCGCGAAGTACGGCCGCGCAGATAGCGTAGCTGGGCTCCGAACTGACTGAGCCCGGGGTCGCGGGCGGTGGCAAGGAAAAGTTCATCGCTGCCCCGAGCGTTGCCGCCGCGTTGCACCAGTTCCGCCAGATCGCCCATGATATCACCGCGAGCAGCAGTTTCCGACTGCAACCGCTCGACGTTAGCACGATAGAGGCCTTCGAATGCGGCTTCGAGCAGCGCCGATTTGGTCCGGAACTTGTGCGAGACAGTTCCGAGCGTCAGCCCGCCACGATCCGCCACGGCCCGATGCGTCAGCCGTGCGAGCCCCTCCTCATCGATGATCCGCGCGGCAGCCTCCACGATCCGGGCGGCGGTGTCGTCGCGGTCGGGCAATGCGGGCATCGAACACAGCGCTTCCTCGCGTGCGTACTCACGCCATGGCGCAACAGGCATCGCGGTTCCCGACAGCCAGGCCGACAGCGAGCGTGCGGTTTCGTCCAACGCTGCCCGGTCGACCATCCGGCGCCAGCGGATCATGTGCAGGAAGCTCTCGTTCTCGAACACACGCCGCGCCACCAGCGTGCCGTCACCGAGTCCGAAGCGCCGCCCGGCTTCGTCCCAGAACCGCTCCCAGATGTGCGACCACTGCTCTGCCGGTTCACGGAACAACGGCGATTGCTGGGCAAGCAGCTGACATTCACGCCATGCGAAGGCAAGCGGGCGCCTCTGTTCGCACCACGCATCGACGATCTGCGCAAAGAATCCGGCTAACGCATGCGGAGATGGCGCGAAGCCATCGAACTGGCGCAACTGCTCTTCTCCCCACTGCCGCGCAGCGGCGATACACGCTTGTTGCGACTTTAGAAACAAGTGTTCCAGAGAGCCGAAGTGATGATAGATCGAGGAGACTGGTGCGCCGGTCAAGCCGCCGATCTGGCGGGCTGACATACCCGCAGCACCACCCAGTTCCCACTGCTCCTGCACGGTAGCGATGAGTCTGTCATATGACGGAATTTCTGCAGAACTGCTATAGGGCATGACGCTCGATAATCGCTTTCAACCGGACAGACCTAGCAGAACCGGCAATTGCAATCGAGCAATACTGTGAGCTCGTTCTGTTCCGATTTGTCCTTTCGCATGTCATCCAACATACATACAAACGTTCTAGCCGCCACGTCGAACCGATCAGGTCCGACTCATTTCTGGGGGCTTTCGTGAAACTGAACACCTGCCTATTCCTGCGCTCGACGGCCATCGCCGGCGCGCTCGCCGCCTCGCTCACCGGCACTACTCTCGTTCAGGCCGAGGAGGCCGACGCCGCAGCCGCAGTCGCCGATGATGCTGCCATCGGCGAGGACATCGTCGTCACCGGCTCGATCGTCTCGGCCCAGCAGGATTCGATCGAAGCCAAGCGCGTGATGGACAACCTTGCCGACGTCGCCGCTTCGGATGCTGTCGGCCGCTTCCCGGACCAGAACGCTGCCGCCGCACTCTCGCGCCTGCCCGCCGTTGCGGTGCAACGCGACCAGGGGCAGGAACGCTACATCCAGGTCCGCGGCGCGCCGAACCGCTGGACCTCGGTCAGCATCGACGGCGTACCGATGGCCGGCGTCGACGAGGGCGGCGACACTCGCGCCTTCCGTTTCGACGCGATCCCCGCCGTGCTGCTCTCGCAGATGGTCATCAACAAGTCGCTGACCTCTGACCTGCAGGCCGACGCGGTCGTCGCCACGATCGATCTGCGCACCTATTCGCCGATGGAGCAGAAGGGCCTGCACATCTCGGGCGACGTGAGTTACGGCTTCATGGACCTTGGCAAGGGCGAACAGCGGCAGGGATCGGTGCGCCTGTCGTGGTCGAACGATACCTTCGGCGTGGTGATCGGCGGCTCGCACTATCGCCGCAAGCAGTTGACCGACAACCGCGAGGTCGGGGCCTACGACGCCAACGGCCCGACCGAATTCGACATCCGCCAGTACGAGATCGAACGCTGGAACAACGGCCTTTTCGCGGGCGTCGAATACCAGCCGGAGGAAGGCAAGCGCATCTATGCCAAGGCCATCTTCTCGGAGTTCAACGACAATGAACAGCGCAACCAGTACGAGTTCCGCCTCGACCGCGCGACCGGCGGTACCCGCACGCTGGAGTCGGGCAACCTGACCGGCGTTCCGCTGCGGGGCAGCTTCAACTTCGGCGAGTACCGCAACCGCAACTACATCGGCACCGTCGGCGGGGATTATGAAGGCGACGACGGCTTCAACGCCTCGTTCAAGTTCAACTACGCCAGGACCGAGAACACCAGCTACCTGCCGCTGGTGCAGTCGTCGACCAGCGGCACGAACAACCTCGCGCTCAGCTACGACAATTCCGATCCGCGCTTCCCAATCGTGTCGATCGTGGGCGACTTCAACCAGAAGAGCCTGAGCACCTCGGGCACCTACATGATTACCGCCCGCCAGAAGACAGTTTCGGACGGCTATACGGCCAAGCTCGACCTGTCGAAGCAGATGGGCGACCTCAAGCTCTCGGCTGGCGGGCTCTACATCGACCGCGACATTTCGGGTAACAACTTCTCGTCGTCCAACATCGTCTATATCGGCGCGATGAGCGCGGCGGTGGGCCAGCCGTTCGACGTCAACAGCTATGTCACCGGCAAGGCCTGGGACACGGGCTTTCCGCTCGGCGTGACTTTCAACTACGTCGACAACGTTGCAATGCGCCGCGACATCGACAGTCTGCTTGGAAGGCTTGAGACGGCGGGGCTCTACGATCCCGCGCTCGACGTGCCGACGACCGACAAGTACTACCAGCGCGAGAAGACGCTGGCGGGCTACGTCATGGCCAAGGTGGAGAGCGGGCCGCTGACGGCGGTCGGCGGCGTGCGCGTGGAGAACTACGTCCTCGACAACGCCGGCTCGGTACTGGTCGGAGCAGCCTATACCCCGCTCTCGCGCCATTCGAGCAAGACCGACTTCTTCCCCAGCCTCAACATCAAGTACGCCGCCACCGAAAACCTCGTCCTGCGCCTTGCAGGCCAGCGGGGCGTGTCCCGCCCTGCCTACGGCGCGATCCGCGTCGGCGCCTCGATCAATGATACCAACAGCCCCGGCACCATCGGCGGAGGCAACCCGGCGCTCAAGCCCGAATACACCTGGGGCGCGGACGCCAGCATCGAATATTACCTGCCCGGCAACGGCATGATCTCCCTCGCGGGCTTCTACCGTTCGGTCGACAACGTGCTATATCAGGCACAGAATCCGGTTGGTTCCGACTTCTACAACTTCGGCGGCGTCAACCGTTCGGGCTATCTGCTGACCGGCACCTACAACGGCGACAAGGGCAAGCTCTACGGCGTCGAGTTCAACGTGCTCAAGCAGTTCGACTTCCTGCCCGGCGCGCTCGACGGCCTCGGCTTCCAGGGCAACGTGACGCTGCTTGACGGCGATTTCGACACGCCGACCGAACAGAACATCGCGTTCCAGGGCATGTCGGAAACGATCGCCAACGCCTCGCTGTTCTACGAAAAGTACGGCCTTTCCGCGCGCGTCAGCTACCAGTGGCGGTCGGACTGGCTGGACTCGCTCGGCGGCTTCGGCAGCGGCGAATATCGCAAGGGCTACGAGAACCTCGACGTCTCGCTGCGCTACGCGCTGACCGACAACTTCACGCTGTTCGCCGACCTCGCGAACCTCACCAACGAGAAATACATCGCCTACCAGGGCACCACCGCAATGCCGACCGAAGTCGAGCAGATCGGCGCGCGCTACCTGTTCGGCGTCCGCTTCAGCTACTGACCGGGATAATGACAATGCGAACGATCGCCACCACCACTGCCCTAATCGTGCTTGCGCTGGCCGCGCCTGCATCCGCCCGCGAACTGGCGACGCTGACGCGGATCGACGCCGCGACCGCCGAACTGAACCGTGAAGACACCGCGCCCGTCGCGGTATGGATCAGCGCCGACACCGTGCTGGACAAGGGCGACCAGCGTTTCGCCACCGCCAGCAAGGACGGAAAGATCACGCTGCCCATCGCCGCGACCGACCGCCGCTACGTGATCCTTGAAGGGAAGTCCGGCCAGGCGCGCACCGTCGTCGCCGAGCGGGCGCTGCCGCTGGAGCAGGGCAGCAACTTCCGCGATGTCGGCGGCTACGTCACGAAGGACGGACATACGGTAAAGTGGGACAAGGCGTTCCGCTCCGGCGCGATGCCGCTGCTGACCGATGCCGACTATGCACTGCTCGACCAGCTGGGCATCGGCAACGTCATCGACCTGCGCAGCATCGAGGAGCGCGAGGTAGCGCCCGACAGCTCGACGACAAGGTGGGCGCGCTGTTCATCGCCAACGACTATTCGCTCAAACCCCTGATGGCCAAGATGGCCCAGGGCGGCGGTGAGAACATGTACGCGGGCATGGAAAAGATGCTGGCGCCGCAGTTCCGCTCGCTGTTCCGCCGCCTCATCGCGGACGAGGGTGCGGTCGTCTATCACTGCTCCGCCGGGCAGGACCGCACGGGCATGGCGACGGCGCTGATCTACGACGTGCTCGGCGTCGACCGCGAGACGATCGTCAAGGACTATCACCTATCCACCGACCTGCGCCGCCCGCAGTTCGAGATGCCCAAGGTCGATCCCAAGGACTACCCGAACAACCCGATCCTGAAGTACTACGTCGCCGCCGAGGACGGCAAGCCGCGCAAGGCCGAACCGCTCTATACCCCAAGCGGCCAGTCCCATCTCGTGCAGTTCTTCGCTTACCTCGACAAGCGGTACGGCGGTTCGGAAGCCTATCTGCGCACGCTCGGCTTCACCGATGCGGACTTCGCGAAGCTGCGCAAGACGATGCTGGACTGACCAGAACAGGTGGAGGGCTGATGGTCAACGCCCTCCACCTGCCCCCGTTGAGTCAGCCCGCCAGTTCGCCGATGACCCGGTTGCGCGTCATCGAAAGCTGCGCGATCAGATCGCTGAGTAGATAGGCATCGCGGCGGCGGGTCCATGGCTGAGCCGACCGGGCATCGTACTCGACCGGCAGCGGCACTTCCCGCGCGACGGCGGCGGCCATGCCGTTGTCGCGCGAAACCAGCACGCAGCGCTTCACATGATCGCGATGCCCGACGACGGCCACCTTGCCCAGGGTTTGAGCAGAGCCGGCGTGAGCGACCACGGCCTTGGCCACGCCATCGGTGCTGAGGTAGATCGTCTTGCCGTCCGGCCCCTTGACGGGATGGATGGGCACGATGTCCTTCATGCCGTGCTTCCCGGTCAGGACTTCTGCGATTTCCCACTGGGCATAGACCCGCACCGGGCGGACCCGCGCGATGGCATGCACGGCATCGGCGAGCATCGCGTTGATCGGGCCCGGCTCGGGCGTTTCCGCGCCGTCCGACAGCCCGGTATTCGGATCGACCTTGCCCGTCGCCGATCGATAGCCGAAGCTGTAGGCGACCACGCTGTCCGCTTCGCGCACTGCGAAAGTGGGGTATTCCCAGCGGAAGCCCGCCTCGGTGATGTACGACGCGAGCTGACGCGCAATCGCCTGGTCGCTCAGTTCGCCATCCAGCGTCCTGGTCATGAGCCGTTCGAGGGCATCGATATCGCTGCTGCCTCCCGCAAGCGTCGCTGCAAGGGCGGAGGGTGCGAATGCCGCCTGAGCGGCCAGCAGAGTGGTCGGCGCACCGACGAGAAGCGCGCGGCGGGTGGTCATGAAACTCTCCATAAAATGCGGTGCGAGGCTCGCAAGGCTCAGAAGCTGACGTTGACGAAGCCGCCGACCGTGCGACGCGCATTGGGCGAGGTGTAATGGAGCAGGCCCAGCGGGCCGTACTGCTGCCACCCGGTCGAGAAGTACTTGTCAAACAGGTTGCGTGCATAGACGCCGATCTCGATCGGGCGGCCCGGCAGGGTCACGCTGAGACGGCCGTTGACGAGGCCGTAGCCCGGCACGTTCGAGTAGGCGGGCTGGCCCACCACCGTCCAGTATTCGCTGCGATAGGCGTAGTCGGCATGGGCACGCAGGCCCAGACCGGAGCCGAACTCGTGATCGTAGTCGATGGCCGCGGTGCCCGACCACTCGGGCGAATTCGTCAGGCGCGAACCCGTGTAGTTCGTGGTCGCGTTGTAGACATAGTCGGTGAACTTGGCATCGGTGTAAGTGACCGCACCCGACAGTTGCAGGCCCCGCATGGGCTGGACGATCAGGCTGCCCTCGATGCCCTGCGTGCGCAGGCCACCGGCATTGCCGATGACCGTAGCGTTTATCATGCCGCCCGAACCGTCGGGGATCTGGGTCAGGATCGTCGCCTGGAAGTCCTTGAAGTCGGAGCGGAACGCATCGAGGTTGAACCGCACGCGGCGGCCGAACCATTCCGACTTGATGCCCGCTTCCCACGCCTTGACGGTCTCGTCCTGATACGGTGCATACTTGTTGCCGACGAAGGCGATGCCGGCCGGCTTGTAGCCGGTCGAGTAGGTCGCATAGACCATGACGTTGTCGGCAAGCTGATACGTCGGCGCGATGCGGAACGAGAAGTTGTCGCCCTTCACCCGGCCGAAATCGTACGCGGGTGCCGCGCTGGAAGCGGTGAAGTTCGGCGTATAGCCCGCGATCGCAAGCGGGTTGATCGTGACATAGTCGATGCTCTGCGAGTTGTTGTCGTGCGTGTAGCGCCCGCCCAGCGTCAGGGCGAGGCGTGAGGACAGGTTGAACTTGAGCTGGCCGAAGGCCGCCATCGTCTCGTTCACGGAGTCGAACAGCGAGGCGTTGCCGTCCTGCCCGATCGCCCCGGTCAGCGCGATCAGCGTCGGCAGCGGCGTGCCTGCGGCATTGTACAGCGGTTGTCCGCCAGTGGACCACTGCAGCTGGGTCTGGCGAGCGTGGAGGCGGTTGTAGAATGCGCCGACAAGGTACTCCACGATGCCGCCTGTCGGCGAAGCGAGATGGATTTCCTGGCTGAACTTGTCGGTATCCAGTTCCCCGAGGTTGAACGGGATGTAGGCATAGCGGTCGTAAGGCGCGAGGCTGGCCGGGGTCGAATTGTCGTAGCCGGTGACGCGATAGGCGGTGATCGAGGTCAGCTCATGATCGCCCAGCTTGGCATTGGCGCGCAGCGAGGTGCCCCATTCCTCGGTGACGATCTGGCCGAACGAGGAGTCTGCCGTATCGGCGCTCCGGGGGCCGGGATAGACGCCCAGTTCATTGAGAATGGCGGTCAACGCTGCCGACTGGCCGGAAACCGGGGTGCGCACGCTGCTGTCCCAGTGATGGGCGTAGTCGCCGGAAAGCGTCAGGTTGAAGCTGTCCGACGGCTCCAGGTAAAGGCGCGCGCGGCCACCGTATTCGTGCTGCGAGCCGACCTTGCGGTCGAGCGTGACGTTGCGCCCGAACCCGTCGAAGGCCTGGTCGAACCCGGACACGCGCAGGGCCGCGATCGAACCGAGCGGCAAGTTGGCGGTGGCGTTGAGGATGCGCTCGTCATGCTCGCCGAAACTGGCGCTGGCACGCAGCGACCATTCGCCGATCTTCGGACGGGTGGTGGTCACGGCGATCACGCCCGAGGTCGCGTTCTTGCCGAACAGCGTGCCCTGCGGACCCATGAGCACATCGACGCGCTCGATATCGACAAGCCCGGTCAGGCCGTTCGCCCGCTGTCCGTCCATCACCACGTCATCGACGACGACGCTCACCGACTTGGCGTTGGAAAAGTCGAAGGAGGTGCTGCCGACCCCGCGGATCTGAAACGCGGCGCCCTGGGTCGGGTCGTACTGCACGCCGGGCATCGTGTACTGCAGGTCAGTGACCGATGTGTAGCCGGTCTTGGCCAGCGTCTCGCCATCGATCGACTGGATCGCCAGCGGCACCTTCTGGCTGCTTTCCGCACGACGCTCGGCGGTCACGGTGATTTCCGGAAGGGCGTCGTCGGCGGTTGCCGCATCCTCGGCCTGCGCCGCAACGGCCCAGAACGGCAAGACTGTGCCGGCAAGGATGGTGGAGAGAAGGTGGATCGTTCGCTGGCGGTTGAAAGCAGACATGGCAGGGCTCCGTCGTGTTGATCGGGGATCTTCAGGACGCGCCTCTAGGGTCGCTTCATGACTCTTTCAGGACGAATGTATGGTATTTTTATCCTAGTTTTGTGTTTTATAAAGACATCTGTACTGCTCAGGTGAGAGTTCCGATCAGCTCACGCATATCAGCCCATTCGGCGTCGGTGGCCAAAGTGCGCAGGCCGTCCCCGATCGAGGCGATGACCATCGCCTGCACCCGCGCGCGATCGGAATTCTCGGGAATGCCCAGCCATTGCGCATAGAGGTGGTGGACATTCTCGGCACGGCGGCGGCGCATATCGATGGCGAAGGGGCGGAAGGCGGTATCGGCGAGTGCGGCGAGCGCGCATTCGTGAGTCAGGCGGATGATGTCGCCATTGCCCAGCCGCGCGCTGCTGGCATGGATCTGGCTGCGCAGGCGGCGATAGACGGCTTCTACACCAGCGAACAGAATGTCGCGATGCGACGGGAAGTGATGCGCCACGCTTGACGTCGCGGCGCCTGCCGCCTGCGCCACCGTGCGGTGCGACAACGCGCCGACACCCTGCTGCACGATGATGTCGGCAATATGTTCCGCGATGGCGGCTTTGGTCCCCTGCGGTACGATCGCCTTCTCATCGAGGGCCGCCGCGGCCGGCACGGCAAGGCGATCGACCAGCGCCATGTGCCACTGGGTTAAGGACGGATCGATGGCGCCGGAACCGCTGCGCAGCATACCGCGCACAGTCGAATGGCGCAGCAGCCGATAGTCCGTCTCATCCGACAGGACGATGGAGAACACCTGCTCGTCCAGACAAAACCTCGCGATAAGCCGTGCCAGCGTTTCGCCGCGAGCAGACCCCGGCAGCAGGTCGCGCCACAGGCCCTCCGCCTGTTCGAACAGCGCGGCGATTGCGGGCAGTGCCTGCGGCTCCCGACTGGCCAGCAGCGCCAGTTCGCAGGCTACGATCGCCGAAGTGCGGCGTGGACCCGCGCCCTGATCCAGCCATTCGCAGACGAGATCAGGAAGAATACCGCTGGCGAGCACGTCGACTTCGCCGACGCGCTCCCGCCACTGCGCGCGCGTTTCGGCCATCAGTTCGATCTCGCGGTCGAGCACCGCCGTTATCAGCGCCGCGCGATCACCGATCCGATAGCTGATCGAGCCGACGGATGTGTCTGCCGCTTCGGCGACGGTCCGCAGGCTCATGCCCACCACGCCCTTGGCTGCGATCAAACAGCGGGCGGCATCAACGACGCTTTCGGTCTCGGGAGGCTTCGTGCGGGTCCGGGGTATGCTCTGGGAGTTCATGCCTTATGGCATATAGGCATCGCCGACGCAGTCCAGACACTATCGAGCAGCGAGAAATGGCAGAAGCTACGGCCATTTCCGTAAAGCAGCTTTGTGCAGGGAACGCATTGACGACGGCAACTTGCACCGCTGCGGATATGGCGCTCATATGCAAAGCTCGAGTGCCCCCCTTATTTATCGTGGTCGCTTTGGCATAACGCCAGCGGAGGCCGGAGAGATGCTGGCTCATCATCTTCGCACGATCCTACACCAAGCGTCGCAGATGCGGCGCGATATCCGCCAGTATATGAAGGGAATGCGTGTTTTTCATAAGAATATTCGCGCGCACAAGCCTCTATCACAGAGCTGTTGCCGGAGCGGCTTGCGCACTAGATGGCTGCGTACTCTCAGATCGACATTGATCTAAAGGAGCGCGAAAGCGCCAAGATCGGCGTGCTGTCTAGTGAGGTCGATACCGGCAATCTGATACTGCGGCCGCTCGCAGTTGATCGCCTCGTTGTCGTTTCGTCCACGAAGAATTCTCTGGCCGGACACGTGCTGGTGCAATTCGCCGCGAACTTGCGCAGCATCAAGCGTAGCCCCCGAGAACATTTCCTCGCGAACCTTCGAATGATGCCGGCGTACGATGCCACCTGAGGCGACGAAAGTCACTTGGGTACTGAGAATAACTAGATTCTCAGCGATCGTGGGCAGTATTTTTGCGTTCGCGCGGTGGTCCGGTTTCGATGTTGTTGCACTCCTAACCTGACGGTCGCAAATGTCCCAGCCTTGCCCATCGCAGCCGACCACATTGCGATCTGCACCAAGAGGAAATCCGAGCCGAGGTTACCGAGCGTTTGCTAGCCGGCGTACGACTTGATCCATTGATATGCCGCCAGAAAAGAACTAAAACGTTTCAGCGCAAGTGAGGCTGGTCCGTTCGCGCGGAACAGTGCGCCGACTGGTAGTGTTGGAATGCGAGGCTTGGGGGGTACTTTGCCTGGTCCGAATTCGTTGAACTCGTTGCGTAAAACCGTGAATTCCACTTTTTCGCTACGAGCACTATGGCCCGGCTGTTAGCGATGGCGGCAGGTGTCCTCATGTAAGCAGCGCCCTCTCCATCGGTCGCAGTAGCCAAGGGCGCCGCACCGGAACTCGTTATTTTCGATAATGACTTCTGTGAGATCACGCCGGTGCTGCCTTTGCTCTCGGCGCCCAATGTTCGCGTGATCGCGCTCACCACGGTGACCGGCGACTGCTGGAGCGAGGAGGCGACCCTTGCGACCCTCTCGGATCTGGAAGTGATCGGCCGCACAGAAATTCCCGTCGCGTCGGGGGCTATGTATCCGTTGATGAACACGCCGGATCGGATGGCTGCGGCGGAACCTATGCGCGGCGCGCTGGCACGGAAGGGGGCGTGGAACGCTGCGGACGAGTCGGGACGCTATCACCCCGACGATCCGCATGCATATGGCCTTCCAGCCCCCTTGCCGACGCAGACGAAAGCCGTGGCCCAAAGCGCGGCTGCCTTTCTTGTCCGCATGGTTCGGGAGCATCCGCATCAGGTGACGATATACGCCGCGGGACCGATGACGAACATTGCGTTGGCAATTCGCCTGGATCCGGAATTCCCCAAGCTGGCGAAGGCATTGGTATTTGATGGTGGGCACATCCGCGCCTTTGACGCTGAAGGAGAAAGTGATGCCGATTTCAACTTTGCGTTCGATCCCGAAGCCGCCCATATCGTTCTGTCCGCGCCCTGGCCCGGCATCATTTCGGTCGGCGATCTTGCCGATGCGATCGTAGTGACACCGGATCTGCTTGCGCGCATCGATGCTCAAAAGACGGTGTTGTCGGCCTACGCCTTGCGCCGATTGACGCCCGGCATGCCGTTATGGGATGCGGTAGGCGCGGCGGTCATCGCAGACCCGTCGCTCGTCACCGCCGCGCGCGATCTGGCGATGGACGTCGATATCGCCGAGGGCTTGTTCTATGGGCGCGCACGGGTGTGGAGTGCGGGGCGCACGCCGCCTCGTACCGCACGCCGGGTCCGCGTGATCGAGGGGGTCGACTGGGAAAGGCTGGAGCGGCAATACGTCGCTTCCCTCGCGCCAGGGCGCTGACGGCGCAATGCGAGGATACAGTTCAGGACAAGCCTTCGAGAGCGAACTTGGCGAGAATCGTTCGTGATCCCGGATCAAAATTGTCGTCCGCGATCATGTAGAGGAACGTTCGGTTGCCCTCGCGGCGGATTGCTACGCCTTCGAAGTTCTCGGAGATATCAGGCCGGGCGAATGTATGGAGTTGGCGCGTCCGGGCTTGCACGCCGTCCGAGCTTTCGGACAGCACCAGTTCCTCGACCATCACCGAAAAGCCCTGCCGCTCGCTCCAGCTCCGGCGCAGCATGATGTAGCGTCCGCCGCCGAGGGCCACCAGGTCGCTGGGCCGGTGATCGCCGGGCGCCGAGACGGACAGCGGTATGCTAGCCGCGACCGCGCCGGTGCCGAGCGCGGGACGGACAAGCATCGCGCTGGCCTGCCCGTCCGGTGCCCGCAGGCCCTCGGAGATGAGCAGGGTCTCGCCATCGGCGCTGGCAAGGGATTCGATGCCCTCATTGTCCGGCTGGCGAGAGAGCCAGGTATCGAGCCCGTGCAACCGCTCGGGGGGGCCGGCCGGAAGGCCGCGGCGCATCGCATAGCGCAGTACCCGGTGATCTCGCTCCAGTGTGACGAGCACCGCTTGTGGTTTGCAGGAAGCGGCCGGGCACGGGCTATCGCCGAAGTCGATCGCTTCGGCGTCGCTGCGCACCTTGCCCATCAGCGGGGCACCGTCGCTGTCCTGAAGGCTGGTGGAGCGGACTTCGGCCACTCCAACCAGCACGCCGCCGCGTTCGACCGGGCGGAAGGAATACCATGTTCCGTCCTGATCGCTAAGGCTATGAAGACGACCGGCAGCCCAGCGCAGCGAGGATAAACCGCCGAACCGGACGTCGTCCGACGTGAGGTCCACCGCACCCATGAAGCGCAGGTGCTCGCCCAGGTCGAGGTTGCCGATCGACGCGGGCTTTGCGGCCACCTGCACCCGCATTCCGGCAGTAACGCCGCCGGAATGCGGGTGCGGCATGGCGCAAGCCGACAGGAGGAGTACCAGTCCGCTCAAGATACATCCTGCGCTTGCGGCATTTTCGATGCGAACGGGCACGCGTTTCCTCACAGCTTGGCGGTCAGCCCCAGGAACACAGTGCGGCCTAGGGTGTCGTACAGGGCGGGGAAGGTATTCCCGTTGCCGTAATCCGCGTTCACGCCGAGGTTGAAGTTGTCAACGATCGGGGGATCGCGGTCGGCGATGTTGCGTACGCCGAAGCGCAGCACGAAATCGCCATCGGCGACGGGTACGCTGGCGGTCAGGTCGAAGTAGCTCACTGCGCCGATGCGAGCGTCGGCGATATCGCGGGCGCCGCCTGTCGCGCCGCTGAACACCGGGTTGCCGTCGTTGATGTCGACCTTCGAGCCGCCGACGAAGCGCCAGGCCAGCGAGACCGTGGCGTTGCCGGGGGTCTGATAGCTCAGGCGGGCGACGTGGCGCCATTTTGGCGTCGGCGAGCCGCAGGTCGGGCCGAACAGTCCCGCGCAGTCGTAGGATGCCTGACCGGGCAGAGGCGAGATGCTGCGGTCCCGCGTCCAGGTGCCGTTGGCGTCGAACAGCAGCCTGCCGGCCGCACCGATATCGGTGCCGTAGGCCAGAGTGGCATCGATACCGCTCGACTTGAGATAGCCGGTGTTGACATTGGTGGCGGCGATGTAACCGCCCGTCGTCGCAAGGCTGCCGTTGGCGTCACGCCGGATCAGCGAGCAGAAGAACGGATCGGCGTTGTTCAGGCACTGCGAATAGGCTAGCGTCGGTGCCACGGTACCGATCAGGTTGCGGACCTTGATGTCGTAGTAGTCGACCGTGAGAACCAGCGAGCGGGCGAAGCGCGGGGCAAGAACCAGCCCCATGGTCCAGGTGTCGGCAGTTTCGGGGCGCAGCGCAAGGTTGCCGCCGGTCAGCGTCGTGCAGAAGTTGGAGGCGCACTCGGCGATGGTGCCGTACTGAGCGGCGGTGACGCCGGTGTTGCTGCATTGCGCCTGGCTGCCCGTGGGCGAGGTGCCCGCGCAGACGTCGGTGATCGAGGCGGAGGACAGTGCCTGCGGGGCGAACAGTTCGACCACGTTGGGCGCGCGGATGGCCCGGTTGAAGCCGCCGCGCAAGGTCAGGTCGGGACTGGGCGACCAGTCGAGGCCGAGCTTGAAGGTGTCCGCCTCTCCGGCGTAGTTGTAGCTCGAATGGCGATAGCCGGCGTTGAAGGTCAGGCGGTGGATGAACGGCATGTCACCCGCGAGCGGGGCGACGAGTTCGACGAAGCCTTCCTTGACGTTGGTACTGCCCTGCGCCGGGGCGGTGGCGCCGAAACCGGCAAGGTCGCCGCTCAGCAGGTTGGCCGAGGGGGAGAGGTGGATCGTATCCTCCCGGTACTCGACACCGAAAGCCACCGCGACCGGATCGCGTGCGAGCGGGCTGGCGATGCCGATCGTGCCGAGATCGCCGTTGATTGTGGCGGCGGCGACCTTCTGGGTTACCCGGCCGGTCGTGCGGCCGCTGGCGAAGACGTAATCGGCGGCCTCGGGCGATACCTGACCGAGCTGGAAAATGTTCAGTGGTGAGCAACCCGAGTTGCCGGAGATGCACTGTACCGTCCCGCCCACATTGCGCGCCAGGAGGGCGTCCTGCACCCGGCTGACGGAAACGTCGTTCGTTGCATCATTGGCGTATTCGACGCGGCCGTACTGACCATAGACGTCGTAGCTCCACCCCGGCGCGAAAGTTCCGCGAGCGCCAACGATCCCCCGCCACTGGCGGTGCCGCACGTCGTAATACCGCTGGCGACCCGCGACCTCGAGGCGCTTGGCGATTGTGCCCGACCATACGGCGGTTGCACTCCCGGCATTGGCGCCGCACAGGGCAGTCGCCTGCGAAGCGCTCAGCAGCGGGTTGTCGCAGTTGATGGTGTAAGTGCGGTTGCCGACGATCCCGGCCGGGGCGATCTGTGCCCGGGTGGTGTCCTGCATGAACATCACGTCGGTATAGAGTTCGATCGCATCGCTGACCTCATAATGCGCCAGCAGGCCGGCCGTGTAGCGCTCATCCTGCCGCTGGAGGTAGTTCTCCTTGGCCGAGTTGTAGGCCAGCGCGCCGGTATAGGGCACGAAGGTCGTCGTCCCGTCCGGGTTCGCGGCAAGGCCGCCTCCGGTGCCGCCAGTGCGGAAACGCCCATAGGCGTTGGTGCCCGAACCGGTGCAGACATGCGTATCGAACGGCGAGGCACCGCTCACCGTGCCGATGCCGCAGGCGGCGAAATCCCGGTCGATCGCGCCGACGGGCTGGGCATTGCGGTAGCCGAAGTATGCGCTGACATTCCCCCGGCCATCGGCGAAGTTGTGGCCCGCCGCCAGATTGACGTCGTGGGTCCAGCCGTCCCATCCAGCCTCGGGCACTTCGACGCCGAAGGCGCGCAGCTTGTCCTGTGCCCCCTTGTTGTCGTTCTGGGTCTGGTAGGCGCTGACCTGATAGTCGAGGCGGAGGCCCTCCAGGTCGCGCCGCAGCTTGAAGTTGACCACGCCGGCTACGGCATCCGACCCGTAGGCGGTCGAGGCGCCGCCCGTGAGTGTCTCCACCGAAGTAACGAGCGCGGTGGGAATGAAGTTGAGGTCGGCGACCGGAAGCGTCGGATCGCCCGGCATGAGGCGGCGGCCGTCGATTAGAACCAGAGTGCGGCTGGGCCCCAGCTTGCGCAGGTTCACGGTGGCGATGCCGGGCGTTCCGAACGTCGACTGCCCGGCCGTATTGCTGCCCGAGACCTGCGGCAGCGCATTGAGCAGGGTATCGGCAGTGGGCATCCCCTGCAGTGCGATGGAGGCCTCGTCGACGGCAACCAGAGGTCCGCCGGTCACCGCAGGCGAGCGGACGCGGCTGCCGGTGACGACGATGTCATTGGATATCTCGCTATCGGCTGGGACGCCCTGCGCGTGGCCAGCGGCAGGTACAATGGCGCTCAGAGCGGCGCCAAGTGCGACAGATGAAAACAGGCATGCGCGAACAGTCATAATCTACCCCTCATGAGCTTCAGGCCCCTCTCGGCGTGATCGAAGCTCGCGCGGCCCGATTCTGCCTGATGCCCGGCGGGTCGAGAATCTCCGACTTCACCGTGCCAATCCCTTCAAACAGGGGTGTCATAAAAAACGATTTAGTCAATATGATGACGGTGGAAAATCTGACATAGCGGTAATTCTCAGCATTTCCTCATCACAGTCGCTCGGAAAATCATATGAATCGTTTTATAAGAATTTTCCTAACCTTGCTGGCGGCATCGTGCCAGCCGGCGATCGCTGCGGCGCAGGCCGGCACCTCGTTGCCAAAATCGGCCCCGGAATACGTCATATATGACAATGACTGGAGCCTCGGCACACACGGCTCCGGCTACGTATCGCAGCCTGCCCTGCTCATGCTGCTGGCAGATCCGAACGTCCGGGTGCTCGGGCTGACCGCCACCAGCGGCGATTGCTGGCGGGACGAGGGCGTGGCGAGCCTGTTGCGTTTCCTTGAGATCGTGGGTGCGGTGGATATCCCGGTCTACAACGGCGCAGTGCTGCCGCTGGTGAACAGCGCGGCGCGGCATGCGCAGTGGGAAAGCCGCTATGGCAAGACCTACTGGAGCGGGGCCTGGAACGATATCGCGCGCGATGCCGCCGCCCACGCCGAAGACCCCTTTCGGATCACGGCCCCGGCGGACGGCATGCCAAGGCTTAAGCCCCAGTCGCAGAGCGCGATCGCTTTCATGAT
Organism: Novosphingobium sp. 11B; assembly: GCF_054589055.1. Taxonomy (NCBI): domain Bacteria; kingdom Pseudomonadati; phylum Pseudomonadota; class Alphaproteobacteria; order Sphingomonadales; family Sphingomonadaceae; genus Novosphingobium; species Novosphingobium sp. 11B. The sequence goes on from NZ_BAAILP010000323.1 coordinate 66,710, forward strand.
CGATGCCGTGCATCGCCATCCCGGACAAGTCACGATCTACGCCGAGGGGCCGCTGACCAACATTGCCCTTGCGGTCCGGCAGGATCCCGAGTTCGCGGGGCTCGTGCGCCGGATCATCGTCCAGGGCAGTTCCGCGATATCGGCCCATGACGATGGCAGCCGGGCGGCGGAGTTCAACTTCCTGTTCGATCCGGAGGCGGCCGATGTGGTGACGACGGCTCCCTGGCGCGAACTGGTGTTGCTCGGGCAGGCTTCCGATCATACCGAGCTGACGCCTGCGCTCAGGGCCCGTATGGCGAAGATCGAAACTCCGGGAGGGCGCTATGCCACCGACAATGCCTCGGTGGGGATGCCGCTATGGTCTGAGCTTGGCGCGGCGCTGATCGTCGATCCTGCGGTCGTGCGTGATTCCGTCCGGGCTTTCGTGGCGGTGTCGGTCGATCACGATGCGACTTACGGACGGACGCGGACGTGGCCGGTCGAGGCGCGCGATGTCGTGCCGTTGGGTTATCGTCCGGCGACGATCGTGACGCGGGTGGATTCGGCGCGGCTGATCGATCTCTACCTCGCGGGTCTATCGCGCCCGGTTTCTCCGCGGCGAGATCACTGACGGCGGGCTACCCTGCCGAACTGCGCGGCGAATGCGCCTCCCAGCAGGCAGACGATGGCCATGAACCAGAAGCCGCCGGTGTCGGCCGGCCCCGACCAGCGGCCGATCAGCAGCGTCACGCTACCGATGAGAATACCATGCACCAACCCCGCGAACAGGCCGAGGGCTGCAGGCAACTGGTTTGGTGCCACGATCGTCCGCAAGGCCTGCATGCCGCCCGCCATGGTCGCACCGAACGTGAAACCGTGCAGCAACTGAGCGGCCAGCAGGGCGCCGAAGGGCGGGTCCAGAGCGCTGATCGACCACCGCAGTACCCCTGCGGCCGCTCCGGCAAGCAGCAGCTTCACCGATCGCTGAAGAGAAGGCGGCACATCGGCGGAGCCGCTGCAGAAGGCCAGCACCGCCACCTCCGCTCCGACGCCGATGGCCCAGAGCAGGCCGACCGAACTCGCACTGGCACCGTAGACGGCCATCCAGTGGAGGTTGGCGAAAGTGTAGTAATAGGCGTGGCCGGAATTGACGAGCGCGACCGCCAGCATCAGCAGCCATACATCCTTGCGTACGACGAGAACGCCAAGACCGCGCCGGGGCGAAAGATCGGTCGTGGCGGCGACGTGCGCTAACGCCGAACGAACCCCGGCGCTTCCCCACAGAACGAGGCCCAGCATGAACGTCTCGGCCGCGATCACCGTCCATGCGCCGAACCTGTCGATAGCAAATCCGCACGCGATGCCGGAGGCAGCGAAGCCGAGGGAGCCGCAGGCACGCAGTCTCCCCCAGTTCGTGTCCGGAAACGAAAGCACCATTCCGTCCAGCAACGGCAGCAGAGCACCGCAGAAGACGCCCGACGCGGCGGCCAGCACGAGGATCGAGCCTTGCGCATGGGCCGCTCCCATCGCTGCCGTAAGGAGCATCGCCAGCAAGGCGACAAAAATCGTCAATCGGCGGAGTCCGAGCCTGAGCGCCGTGCTTGGAAGCGCCAGTTGCCCGAAAGTCGTCGCCATCATCACGATTGCCCCGGCGAATGCGATTGCGGGTCCCGCGAACCCGCGATCCGCGAGCCAGAGCGGCATGTAGGGCGTCACGATGCCCAGGTAACCGTAGTATGCCGGGTAGACCAGCGATAGGCCACGTACCCGTCCATCGCCTGCCTGTGTCGCTGTCGCCATCGGTCGATCCGGTCATTTTAAGATCAATGCAGTTCGTCGCCCCGCTTTCGGGCGGGTTGCGCTTGTCTAATGCATGCGGCGGCCCCTATCGTGAAGAGAGTTCTTCCGCCGAAGCGCGCGGGAGCCAGCGAGGATCAATTACACGGTGAAGCAGCCGCGCATCACGATCAGGGACGTCGCTCGCAAGGCAGGCGTCTCAATCGGAACGGTCTCGAACAGCCTGAACGATCGTCCCGGCGTCAGTAACGATGTGCGTCGGCGCGTGCTCAAGACCGTAAAGGATCTCGGATATCGGCCGAACCGTGCCGCGCAGGCCACTCGGACCGGGAGATCCGGCACGCTGGCGTTCGTCACGCCCGACTTGCGCAATCCCTATTATCCCCAACTCGCGCAGGCCATATCCGAGGCCGCGCGCGAGGCCGGATATGCCATGCTGCTCGTCGATACCGGCGATGGAGAAGACGAGCGGGAGCGGATCGAGCAGGTCGAGTTCGCGGGCGTCGACGGCATCCTGTGGTGCCCGGCGACGTCCGAGGATGTGATAGCAGGGAGCTCGGTGTCCAAGCCGGTCGTGGTCATCGACCATTGGCTGCCCGGCCGCGACAATGTCGTCGCAGACTACCGTCTGAGCGGTAAGCTGGTCGCGGATCATGTGCTGCGGGCTGGTTACCGTTCGATTGGCCTGATATCCGGCCCGCAGGACATTTCCGTGGCACAGCAGCGCAGGGATTCCTTCCTGGAGTTCGTTGCCGGGATGATACCTGTCGCCTGGGAGGTGCGTCACCCGTTCGACATGCGTCTGACGGACGAGGCGGTGGCGGCGATCCGGGGAGCCGAGGCCGATGTCATCGTATGCTGTGACGACCTCATGGCGCTCGGCGCCCTTTACGCAGCACGCGAGGCAGGCCTCGCGGTTCCAGACGATGTGGCGATTATCGGCCATGACGACCTGCCGTTCTGCTCCGTCACTTTCCCCGGGATCAGCACCGTGAGGCAGCCACTCGAAGAATTAGGAAAGGAAGCGGTTGATCTGCTCCTGGCCAGGATCAAGGATCCGGAAAGACCGGCGAAGCGCGTGACGCTGGAAGTCTGTTTCATCGAGCGGGAGTCGACCGGGAATCGGGTTGATCGATTTACCATCGGCAAAGCACCGTGATGAATGGCTCTCCGAGCCACCTGCCATGGTTCACGAAGTACCGAAGAGTTTGTCGCTCAGGGCCAGCAGAAGGAACGAGCACTTTCGATTGCGTTAGACACTCGACGGTCTCGTATTGGAACGCCAAGTTCGGCATGAGCCGCGCCGATCTCGGGATTGGTGCGGTGCCCAAGCGCAAGCGCACCGTTCATTCAAGGCTTTGCTGGCTAAATGTTCATTCAAGGCTTTGCTGGCTAAATAAAGCCGTTCGCTGACTCCGCAAGCCAGGCTAGGCCGAGAGAAGCTTTTCACTCATCGACATTGGATTTGTTAATGGCAGGTTCGAGCGCGTAGCAGTCGTCGCCGCGCGTGTTCGAGATATTGAGAGGGGCGGCCGCCAAGGAATATGTGCCATCAATTTCGGCTTGGCCGAGCGCCTCCTCCTGACCGGACTAACTGCTTGGTCCGAGTCACAGCGCCCGAAACAGCCGTCCAACCGCATGGGAACTTCCGCCTTCCTCGGTAAATTCTCGAGACCGGACCGAGCACTAAGTTCAGATTCCCGGCCCCGACACTTAAAGTTGGAGCGAGCACAAAGTTGCAGATTTCGCCGCATGCTACCATTTGCGGTCATTCGGTCTCGGATTTTCGCCCCCAGGTCTCGGCAGGCCGATTTTTTGCTTTTCCCATGCTCTTCGGCCTGACCGATCGCGCAAATCCGACGATGACCCGGCATGATGTTCTCATTACGTTCCAGCTGTGATATGCCCGGCGCATGGCCGATACCGAAGTCCGGAAGATCATTCACGTAGACATGGATGCCTTCTTCGCGTCCGTCGAGCAACGCGACGACCCCTCCTTACGCGGTCGCCCGGTCGCCGTCGGATATGCCGCGGCCCGGGGCGTCGTGGCGGCGGCGAGCTATGAAGCCCGCAAGTTCGGAGTCCGCTCGGCCCTGCCGTCGGTCACGGCGATGCGCCGGTGTCCGGACCTCGTGTTCGTCCCGCCGCGGTTCGATGTCTACCAGGAGGTGTCGCGCCGGATCCACGAGGTCTTCGCGCGCTACACCGACCTCATCCAGCCGTTGTCACTGGACGAGGCCTATCTCGACGTCACCGCAAACCGGCGGGGGATCGAGACGGCATGGCGCACAGCGAAGCAGATCCGCGCGGCTATTCTGGAAGAAACCGGCCTGACGGCCTCGGCAGGTATTTCCTACAACAAGTTTCTCGCAAAGCTTGCGTCCGATCACCGCAAGCCCAACGGCCAGTTCGCGGTGACGCCCGATATGGGGCCGGCCTGGATCGAGGCCCTGCCGGTCAGCCGGTTCCACGGCGTCGGGCCGGTGACGGCGGACAAGATGAAGCGGCTGGGGATCGCCACCGGCGCGGATCTCAGGGCGAAGTCCTTCGAGTTTCTCCAGCGGCATTTCGGCAGCTCGGCCGGCTGGTATTATGCGATATCGCGCGGGCAGGACGACCGGCCGGTGAACCCGGATCGGGTTCGCAAGTCGTCGGGGTCGGAGACGACCTTCGACCATGACCTCACCGACCCGGCCGAGATCGAGGCCGGGGTGTTGCGAATGGCTGAGGACGTCTGGAACTGGTGCGAAAGCCGCCGCTCATTCGGTCGCACGGTGACGGTGAAGATCAAGTATGGCGACTTTAGGCAGATCACGCGAAGCCGAAGTCAGACGGGCGCGGTGACGACGCGCGATGCCTTCCGCCAGTCCGCGCTCGACCTTGTCCGTTCGGTCTTCCCCGTCGCCAAAGGTATCCGCCTGGTCGGCGTGACGGTCTCAAACTTCACCGACGCGCCTGCCACCGGAGAAGTCGAACTGCCGATGTTTCGCGAAGGACAGGCGGCATGATGCTCGATCTGTTCGACGCGCCCGTGCTGCCGGGACTGGCCCTGCGTAGCGACATCATCGATGCGGCCGAGGAACGGATGCTGATCGCGCATATCGATGCGAGCGATCTCACGCCGTTTCGCTTCCAGGGCTGGACCGGCAAGCGGCTGACGACGTCGTTCGGCTGGAACTACGATTTCGATCTGGGGCGGACGAGGCAAGCTCCGCCGATCCCCGACTGGCTGGCGCCCTTTCGTGACCGGGCGGCGATATTTGCGGGGCTCGAGCCCGACGAGATGATTCAGGCCCTGCTGATCCGCTACGATCCCGGCGCAGGGATCGGCTGGCACCGCGATCGCCCGATCTATGAACACGTCGTGGGCATATCACTGGGCGAGGCGGCGACGATGCGGTTCCGGCGCCGGCGGGGCGATGGTTTCGAACGGGCATCGGAACCTCTGAGCCCCCGCGGCATCTACCACATGAGCGGTGTAGCCCGGCGCGAATGGGAGCACAGCATCGCCGAAATGGCGCGGCCACGCTGGTCGATGACATTCCGGAGCCTTACGAAAAGGCGTTGAATCGGCGGGGTGAGATTTCTGGATCCGGCCCCTATATTTTGACGTGCGAACCCGGGTGCCTGCGAGGTATTGCCTCTACCATGAAAATGATTTCGTTCGCCGATGGCATGAGCGTTCCCGCATTGGGGCAGGGCACCTGGATGATGGGCGAGAGCCCCGATCGCCGCGCGGCCGAGGCCGCGGCCTTGCAGGAAGGCATCGAACTTGGCCTGACCCTGATTGACACCGCCGAGATGTATGCCGATGGTGAGGCCGAGCGGGTGGTCGGCGAGGCGATAGCCGGGCGGCGCGAGGCGGTCTTCCTTGTCAGCAAGGCCTATCCGCAGAATGCATCCGGGAGGCGGCTGCGCCGAGCCTGCGAGGCGAGCCTGAAACGCCTCGGAACCGATCGGCTCGACCTCTACCTCCTGCACTGGCGCGGCAATGTTGCCTTCGCCGAAACGGTGGAGGCCATGGAGGAACTGGTTGCCGCAGGCCTTGTAGCGCGCTGGGGCGTCAGCAATCTCGATACCGAAGACATGGAGGATCTTGCGGCCGCCGGCGGCGAAGCCTGCGCCGCGAACCAGATCCTCTACAATCTCGCACGGCGCGGCCCCGAGTTCGAACTGATCCCATGGCTCGAGCGCCGCCGTATTCCCGTCATGGCCTACAGTCCGGTCGAGCAGGGAAGACTGCTCGGCCATACGGTGCTGCGCGAGGTGGCATTGCGGCACGGCGCCAGTGCGGCGCAGGTCGCCCTCGCGTGGCTGATGACAAGGCCGGGCGTCCTGCCCATTCCCAAAGCAGCCTCGATCGCGCATGTTCAAGAGAACCGCGCCGCTGTGGATCTGGTTCTGACGCAAGGCGATCTCGCGGCGCTCGAGCACGCTTTCCCGCCCCCCGTAAAGCGCAGCCGGCTCGAGATGCTCTAGGCTTGCTTCGCGCCTTCTACCGTTTCGCGGTCGTCCTGGCGGGCAGAGGCGTTTCGAACACCCAGTTTAGATAGGCGGCGATGCGAACGCCTGCGCGTTTCAGGCGATCGTCGATCTCGGTGCGGTGGGCATACGCGTAATCCCACGAGAGTGCCGGATCTGCAGGGTAGATCGTCTTGCGCAGGGCGATGCTCTCGTGGATCCATACCGCTGGTTCGCGCTCGTTCCAGGCGATGACATCGGCCGGTGTGATCGATCGCGACAGCCAGGCGGCGTACTCGGAATAGGACAGCGAGCGCTGCTCGATGAGCGCCGAATCCCACACCGAGTGGAGATTGGTCGGCCTGCCGAACCAAGTGACCGAGACCGTATTGCCGCCGCGATCAGTACCGGTCCCGGCATGGAGCGGCTGATGCAGGTCGCCGATGATATGGACGATGAAACGAAGCGCCAGGCGCTTGTCGTCGGGCGTGGACTTGGGATCGCGCAGGGTAGCGGTGAAACGCGACAGCGCGGTCATCGCGTCCCCAGCGGCTGGCCCGTCGGATGCCTTGTAGTCCTCGCCGGCGACGGTCACGTAGTGCCAGGGGCTGGCCTGCTTCTGCCAGAAGACGTCGGGATCGGACTTCATGTCATCGGGCCAGGTTGCCGCTTCGGCGAGATCCTCGGTTCCGAGCAGCAGGCGGACATTGGCCCGGGCAAGGCCGCTCAGGTTCTCGTCGGCGATCGCCCCGGTGATGCGGTGACCGACCGGTCCCCAGGCATGGGCGGGAGTGGCGATGGCGAGCGAGGCGGCGAGAAGGATCGATTTGCGCATGATGGCTTCATAGAGCACGGCACGCCGGGGGACAGCCCCCCAGCTTCCTTCTAATCGATGCGAGGCCGCCAGTTCCACTTGGCTGCATTGTTTCACATTACGCTCTCGCGCGGGGCAGTTTCGGAACACTCGCGCGGCCGGCAGATTTCCGAAACCGGGACCCAACGGTGCACTAAGCCGGGAATGACGCAGGGTGTTCTCCTGCCGCGATAAATAGGGCTAAAATGCTTAGGAAGTCGTGGAAAGGATGCTGGAACTTGGCGTGCTTGTACGGCAAGGGGACCTCCCGAATTGCCATCAGGCCCTCGCGAGGCGAGGCCTTACTGACGAGTTGACGACCTGGACATGAGCAAGAATGAACGCGGCGGAGAGTTCGAAGCGCCGGTTATCGATGCGAGCCGCGGCTCTGTCGCCAAGTTCATAGCCTATGCCAGGCGTCGCGGCACGATCACCGTCGACGAGCTGAACCTTGCCCTGCCGCAGGACCAGATGACCGCAGACCAGATCGAGGACGTCATGGCGGCGATGTCGGAGATGGGTATCAGGATCGTCGAGAACGAGGATGACCCGGATTCCGACGATACGCCCGCCGGGGGCGCCTTATCGCGCGAGGATGAGAGCGACGACGATCAGGCGCCTGGCAACGATGTGGGCGACGACGTGGCCAATGATGATATCGGGGGCGCCGACGACGGAGCGGGCTTCGAAAGCCGCGGGCCGAAGCCGAAAAAGGCGTAGAGCCTGGGCAGCACGGATGATCCCGTGCGCATGTACCTGCGCGAGATGGGCGCTGCGGAGATGCTCACCCGTGAGGGGGAGGCCGCTATTGCCAAGCGGATCGAAGCGGGCCGCGACATGATGATCCAGGGCCTGTGCGAAAGCCCGCTGACGTTCCATGCCATCATCCGCTGGTCCGACGCGCTCGATGCCGGAGACATGCAACTGCGCGAGATTCTCGATCTCGACGCGATGCTTTCGAAGGAGCCGCAGTCCGAGACGTTCGCCGAAGGCGGCGAAGCCGAAGACGGCGGCGAGATCAGCGAGAAGACCGCGGGCCCATCCTTCAGCGATGAAGAGGAGCCGGAAGAGCAGGACGCCGGTCAACTGGACGAAGACGGCAATCCGGCCTCGACCCCGCGAACCGAAGAGGCGGACGCGGACGAGGGCGGTATCAGCCTCGCGCAGATGGAAGCGGCGCTCATGCCAGGGGCGCTGGAGAAATTCGCGCTCATCGCCGAATTGTTTCGCAGCTTCGAGGCGCTTCAGGTAGGCCGTATGGAGGCGGCAGGGCTTGGCATCACTTTCCCCGAGGCGAAGGAGGAACAGTACCAGCAGCTGCGAGCCGAACTCACCGCACAGGTCGAGTCCGTCAAGTTCCATGCGGTCAAGATCGAGCAGCTGATCGACAACCTCTACGTGTCCAATCGCCGTCTCACGGCGCTGGGCGGTCAGATGCTGCGGCTGGTCGAGCGGCACAAGGTGAAGCGCGCCGATTTCCTTGAAGCCTACGTTGGCCGTGAACTGGATGACACCTGGGTGGCCGAGATGGCAGGCAGGGACAAGAAATGGGCTGCGTTCGCCGCCGCCGAAGCCGAGCCCGCCGAGCGTATCCGTAACGAGGTCACGGAAATCGCGGCGACCATCGGCATGGCGCTCCCCGAGTTTCGCCGCATCGTCAACATGGTCCAGAAGGGCGAGCGCGAGGCGCGTATCGCCAAGAAGGAGATGGTCGAGGCGAACCTGCGCCTGGTGATCTCGATCGCCAAGAAGTACCTCAACCGGGGACTACAGTTCCTCGACCTGATCCAGGAGGGCAACATCGGGCTGATGAAGGCCGTGGACAAGTTCGAGTACCGGCGCGGCTACAAGTTCTCGACTTATGCGACCTGGTGGATCAGGCAGGCTATCACCCGTTCGATCGCGGACCAGGCCCGCACGATCCGCATCCCGGTTCACATGATCGAGACGATCAACAAGCTGGTCCGGGCAAACCGGCGCTTCCTGCACGAGCATGGCCGCGAGCCCACGCCCGAGGAGATGGCAGAACAGCTCTCGATGCCGCTCGACAAGGTCAAACGCGTGCTCAAGATCGCGAAAGAGCCGGTTTCGCTCGAAACTCCCGTGGGCGACGAGGAAGACAGCCACCTGGGCGATTTCATCAGGGACGAGAACGCGGTCATCCCGGTCGATGCGGCGATCCAGGCCAATCTGAAGGAAATGATCACCCGCACGCTTGCCTCGCTCACTCCGCGTGAGGAGCGCGTGCTGCGCATGCGCTTCGGCATCGGCATGAACACCGATCACACGCTGGAGGAAGTCGGCCAGCAGTTCTCGGTGACGCGCGAACGTATCCGCCAGATCGAGGCCAAGGCACTGCGCAAGCTCAAACACCCGAGCCGGTCGCGCGCGATGCGCGCGTTCCTGGATTGACGCGTATTTGCACTGACATTCGCGCCCGAATTCTACGCCGGCTTCGGCGGTTTCAGGTCACAGATCTTGCGGGTGGAGATGCGACAACTCGGTCGCGGCGACGCATAGCTGCGGGCGCCGTGCCGGTCTTGATGCGATCTCGTGACAGAGACCATAGCGGCTGAACACCGTTTGTCCCGCAAGCGAGCACGTGTCGACGACCAACTTGCATATCGGACGCCTCATGGCCGGATGATGTCCTCCCTTGGCCCATGGCCGATCGGCGTCGCTATTTATGGGGTGCAGGGGGAACGTCTTCGTGGTTCTCCCGCTGCCTTCGCGCTTCGTGTTGTTCACGCGCTATCTGCCGGCCGAGAAGGCGGGCAAGACGCAATATAGCGGCATTCGCACTTGGTGAAAGTTCAGGAAGCGCGGCGGGAGGCGGGCGTTGGCTTTTCATGGCCTTGGCCTTTCACTGTCGATGCGCAGGTGATGTGGGATCGTGGATGGCGAGCAAGTCCGAAGTGGAGGGGGAGGGAAAGGCTGCAGCTCGCCTTGCGGGAAATTTGTATCGGCGTTCCCGTACTGAACACTGTCTTGTCCTGTTTCCACGCCAAGCGTCGTTGTGTTATCTTCCGCTTCGGAAAGGCTCTGCACATGCAGGATGTTGATCACGTCGAACCGGCAGAAGAGGCGGCCCCGCCGTCGCCGCGTGCTGCCGACTGGTTCTGGCACCCGTGGTATGCCAAACTCTATCTTGCCCTGGCGCTGCTCTACTGGATCGGCCTCGAGTTGATGATCACCATCCCCTATGATCGGCTGAACATCTATCTCGTCAACACGATGGTGCTGGTGATCTTCGTGTTCAATCCGGTTACGGTGATCGCAGCCCTGGGTTATGGCTTCCTCAAGGCCAAGGTCGCGTGCGGGGAATGGGTGATTACGCCGGGGCCACCGTCGCAGAGTCCCTTGATCGATCCTTACACCGACCCATTCGATTGCCGATCCGGAGATATTCACCTTCAGCACATTGGCGTGATCAAGTGCTGACATTATGGATCGCGCCGCTCTTTGAAGCTCGAATCCCCATCCGCTGGGCCATCCTCCCAATCCAATAGCAATCTACCTGAACTCAGGATCGAAGACTGCTCCATCGAGACGATCGGACCCGTTAGATCTACTACGCCGCGACCGGCGTCTGCTTGTTTCAAATAGCGGTTACGCAGCCCTTCACTCCCAAGCACCTGCTGCCCAAGCTCTCGCGCAAACGTCTCCTCTGGACGACTAGACCTAGCTGATGCCTTTTCTGCAGATGCGATTGCTTCGCGAACATCATAGTTCACGACGTCAATCGAAGATCGCGCGGAAACCGACGCGCTTCCTCGATCGACAATATTCGCGTCCAGTTTTGCGCTCAGCGATCCCGTCGCACCGCCCGCGCCCTTTGCTTGGCCGTTGTTTTGCGATCCAAGACCGCGGGTCGCTGAGGCCGTCAAACTTCCAGAAACGCTTTGGCTATCAGAGGTTTGATGTTCGGCGTTTCGAGAAAGCGACCGTTGCCACCCGGTCTGCGCGATGATCGCTGTGACATCGCGTTCCAGCGTATCGGCTACCTGCGGCTTCAGCCGCCAATTGCCCCGCCGATCCATCTCGAACCCGCCGCGCAGCCAGTTGGCCATGGCCGCCTGCCCTTCCTTGCCGCTGCCCAGGAAGTGCTCGATCGTGTCGGGGCCCGCCTGCTTGCCGGCCTCGAAGCGCGTGCTGGTGTCATTACGGGCCGATTGGCTAAATCCGGTGCTGCTGGAAACGAGCAGATCGTTGTGCGCGAAACTGAAGCGGGCATGGCCGCCATTGGCTATGGCGCCAAGCTGGCTTTCGTTGACAAGACCACCGCGCCACATCTGCGCTGCAAGTTCGGGCGTCAGATTGAGGCTGACATCGCCATTCTGGTCCATGGCGATGTGGCGCTTCGACATCTCGACACCATGCGCGCGCAGCAGCTGCTGGGTGCGGGTGAGGCGTTCCCGCTCGACGATCCCGGTCAGGCGCTCGTTGCGCGCACGATCGGCGATACCTTCCGCGCCGCCCTCGGTCATGTCGACCTGGTTACCGGCGGTCCCGGCAAGCGCGCGGATGAAGGAATCGAGACGCGCGGCTTCTCGCACGGAAACGCCCGCAGCCGCGGCGCCTTCGGCAAAACCGGCATTGTCCGCCTGCCGTCGCTGTTCGCCGATCTGCGCGTTGCCGCGCGCCCCGTCGAGCCCGATCTCGCGCTGGGCGTCGAGCTTGCCCGAGCGCTCGGCGAAGTCGTAGCCCGCGGCCTCGCGCGTGCGTCCATAGACGCTCGTACCCTCGCGCGCCGCTTCTGCGCTGGCGCCATCGGCGGTCCCGACTTGAACGGCGGCACTGTAACTTTCCAGCGCGCGCAGCACCTGCGCCTCATTGCGCCCGGTCGCGCGCGCGAGTTGGCTGATCGCCGTCGATCGCGCTTCTCCCGAGAGGGCGTTGATAAAGCCGATGCGGCGGCTGGTTTCGGTGACGGACAGCCCGAGCATAGCGGCTGCCTGGCGCTGGCCCTGATTGCCGCCGGTGCGATGCGCCTGCTCGGTCGCGACATTGCCGCGCTCGACGGCAGCGACCCGGTTCCCCGCGTAGTCGCGCCGTCCCTCCATCGCGCCGACCTGCGTCTCAGCCGCGGTGAGGTCGTTGCGCAGCATCTGGTCCTGCTCGAAGGCGTTGGCGGTCAGCTTGGCGAAAGTCGGATCGGCCCCTGCCTGGGCAATGACGGTGGAAGCCTTGAGCGCTGCGTCCTTGGCGTCATAGCCGCTACGCTCGAAATGCCGCTGCGCGCCCGACTGCATCATCTCGTAGGCTTGGCTGTCGCCGAACGCCTTCCACTGCACCATGTTCTGAGCGAAGGCGGCAAAGGCCCGCTCGCCCGGCTGTCCTTCCCCGAAATACGTCGTGCCCAGCTTTCGCAAGGCATCGCCCTGGGCGAAGTTATGGATGGCCGATGTCGCCGCATTGGCGCGAACGACGCGGGCCGTCGCCGGATCGCCGAGGTCCCGCCCAAGGAGGGCAGGGGACAGGCCGCCCAGTTCGCGCGCGGCGTCGGTCCGCCCAAGCCCGAATGCGGCGGTGCCGCTCGCTCCGCCGCCCTGTTCGCCGAGCACGGTACCGGAGGAGGCGAATGCCCGGTCGAGACCGAAACTGCTGCGCTCGCCGAAGTCGCCGAACCCGGAGGACGCCGATCGCCGCGCAGCCGTGCCGCTCGCCGACGCCTGCGCTTCAAGCGCCGAGGCGTAGCCCTCGCTGGTCCCGACAGTGGCCGCTGCCATGCTACCCTGGCTCTGGACCCCGAGCATGCCCGAGGTGAAGGCGGTGAACATGTTGCCCGAGAAGCGGAACACCGTGAACACGAACGCGCCCGCCAGGCCAGCGGCAGCAGTACGGAACGAGCCGAAGATCGCGAGTGCTTTCATCGCCGCCGAGGGCGCGAGGATCCAGCTGTCGGCGGCGACACTGGTCGCGCGCAGTTCGGCCAGAACGTCCATCGCGCGGCCGAGGGTCAGCTGGTAGATGCCGGCATCGATCACGCCCCACAGCGCGACGAAGACGAAGAGGCCAAGCGCAAAGCTCGCGACCCGAAGGTTGATCGGCGTCAGGATGAAGAGCAGCGCAATCGGCATCATCATCAGCATGATCGCGAAGACCGAGGCGCGGATGGTCGGCATCCACTCGTTGGCCGTCGAGAGCGTGGCGAGCCCGTTGGACTCGATCGCGCGGTTGGCCATCACCCGTGCGGTCGCCGCCGGCGAATCCTCGAACAGGACGTCGCCCACGGTCTGGCCGAGCAGGATGTTGGTGAGGAACTTCTGCCGGTTCATCGCTTGCCCCAGCATCAATTCGCCCAGGCCGTCGATCTGTTGGCGGCAGCGATCGCGCTGGGCCGTCTGGGTCACGTCGAAGCCTGTGCGCGCGCAGACCTGATCGCTGTAGGCATCGAACAGCGTGGAATCCGACAGGCGCTCGGAAATGTGGCTCCACGCCGCCTCGCAGCTCACCGTCTTTCCCGCCTTGTCGCTCGCCGTGAACACGGTCGAGAAGGTGGCCGGTCCAGCCATCGCCGCGAAAGAGGCGGGAAGGTCGGTCGAGGTCCGGAAGAGCTGGTCGTCGTCGACGCCGTACGCCGGAGAGACGCGCGCCACCGGATAGCACTGGCGCACATAGTCCTTCACCGTCGCATCGAGGAAGGTGTCGACCATCGGGCTGCGCGGAGACACCGCGTTCAGGAACAGGTCGAACGCGTGACCACCCGCTCCGAACTCCAGCTTGGCATTGGGATCGGTGGTATTGTCGTCGATCGTCTCGGCAAGCGCCCGCTCCATCAGATTGGTGACGCCCGCGACCAGCACGATGAGATTGGGAACATCGCCTACCGGCTGGTAGGCGTTGCGAACCCGGTCGTAGACATGGACCGTGCCGGTCGTGGCGATCATCCCGGCGAACAGGCCGATGCCGACGAGCATCTGGAAGCCGAATGCGACAAGACCCATTCCCGAGCCCCGGATGCTGGCGATCACCGCGCCGAAGGCGATGCCTGCCACCGCGATGATCACCACCAGCGTCTCATAGCGCGGATCGCCGAAGATCATCGCGATCAGGTGAAAGGCATCGACGGTCTCGGAAAAGCCGTCCCAGGTGTAGTAACTGGAATCGATCGCCAGCGCGGGCGTCGCGAAAAGCGAGCCGGCGAGGACGATCAGCAGGCGAAGGAAGGAGCGCATGGCGGGCCTCACCGATTACGATTGGCATTCGCGCCCGCGGCATCGCGGGCGTCGCGGTCGCGCTGGCGCACGACCCCGGCGTAGCTTGCCGACAGGTTCGCCTGGTTCATGGCTGCCATGTAGGACTGACGCATCTGCGCGCGCTGGCGCAGCACCTCGTCCCGGAGTTCGCGAAGCTGCTCGATACCCTTGGTGAGAATCCGCGTCTGGCACACGTTCGTGTTCTCGGCATCGGCCGCACCCGCCGTGGTGACGCCGCGCTCGGCGTTCTGAAGGGCGAAGTCGATCGAGCGGGTCAGGTCGTTGAGCATCTGGTAGGCGAGGGTGAGCGCCACCAGTTCGTCGGTGTCGGCAATGACGCTGTCGGTAAGACCCTGGCGCACGCCCCATTCGAGCAGACGATAGACCGGCAGGGTGCGCACGTTGGCGACGAACTGCTTCTCCTCGCTCGTCAGCGCCGAGCGGGTGCGGATCTTCGCGGCGACCGATTCCATCTTCTCGCGGGCCAGCACCAGCGCGCCGCGCCCGCTCCCGTTCACCGAGCAGTCCGAGGCAGTGGCGGGAATGTTGAGCGCACGGGTCGGCACGCGGCCGGTCAGGAAATCGTCGGCACTCTCGGTATCCTGGCGCGGGCAGGCGGGGATGGCGGAGAAGACCGGTACCTTGTCGTTCGCATCCCAGCGCATGTAGACGTCGCCGACCCGGGCCCGCATGACGCCCGCCCAGTCGGAGGCGCCGACCCTGGCGGCGGCGTGGGCAAGGAGCGAGCCGGTCCTGAAGATCTCGGTCACTTCCGCCGGGCAATTCTCGAGCGCGTCCTTCAGATCCTCGGTCGGGTTGCCCTTGTTCGACTGGATCTTCTCGCGGCTCTGCTGCCAGTTATTGGCGTAGCCCTCGCGGATCGACTTGTAGCCGGTCATCTCCTCGACGATCCCCGACATGTTGTCGTCGCCCTTGGCGATCTGGACCATGCGGTTGGCGAGGCGGCAGTCGTTCACCTGGATCGAGTTCAGGTAATTGGTCGCCGCTTCCATTTTTGAAATTATATTGCCCATTTTCTCGTCAAGGGTTTCCAGAAGATACTGGAAGGCGACCGCAGGGGCTGCCTGGAGGATCGTTTCCAGCTTCTCGACGAGGTATTCCGGATCGAGGAACGACATACCGCCGAGGAACATGTCGATGCCGCCGCAGCCCGCCTTCACCTTGGGCAGTGTCAGGCTCATGAGATAGTCGTCATGGACGTCGACCCGGCCCGACATCCCGCCCGCGGTCACATAACCGCGGGTCTGGTCCTCGAAGCTTCCGGGAGCAGTGTAGGTGACATTGTCGAACCAGCTTTCTGCCCAGCTCTGCGCATGCGCGGGGACCGCGTGGCCACACGATGCGACCACCAGGAAGAGCAGGTAGGCAGAAGCGCGACGTTTCAGTCGACGTAGATCGAAATCCATTGCGGGCATCCCGGTGAGGTGGAAAGGTGACGCAGCCCCGCCATGATCAGCGTCCCTTCGGGTTGGAGGAGACCGGCGCCCTCACGCCGACGATCCCTGTGAACCTGGACATGGCGCGCACGCCGACGGCAGCTCTGGCCCCGGTGAGCATCCTGGCGGCAAGCCAGGCATTGCGCGCGATGTTGACTTCGTGATCGGTTCCGATCGCGATGGGAACCATGCGGCCAGGATCGCCAAGCGGACGCACCCAGGCGACGGGATGTCCAACCCAGGGCAGGCCAAGCCTCCCCGATCGCAATCTCGCCTCCTCCTGGTCGATGGTCTGGACCCGCCAGCCAAAGCGGCCTCGAAATTGCACCAGCTTGGTCCAGAGGTCACCGCACGGAACGCAGCCCGGAGCAGTGGTGATCTCGATCACGTAAAGCGACGCCTGGCTGCGCAGCATGACAGCGAAGTCCGGTGGAAAGTCACGGGTGAGCGGTGCGCGCGAAAGCCACGCTTCCATTTCCCGGACCGTCGATACCGGATGGATGGCTGCACGCATCGCCGGGGTCGGGCGGATTTGCGCGTCGGCTGGAGTGGCCATCGTCATCGTGACCGTGGCCAGCAGTGGCTTGCAGGTAATGGAGTTTAGCATTACCTTTCGGGCGGTAGAAAGGAATCCTGCGATGACGGCTCTCAAAGTACCCGCGAGGGATACGACCCTGACGGTAACTGCAAAGGGGCAGATCACGCTGCGCAAGGACCTGTTGCAGCACCTGGGCGTCCATGCCGGGGCCAAGCTGACGATCCACAAGCTGCCCAATGGACGGCTCGAGGTCGAAGTCGCTCGCCCGAAGGGCAAGATCACCGAGGCCTTCGGGATGTTGAAGCGGGACGGGCAGAAGCCTGTATCGATCGAGGACATGAACGCTGCGATCGAGCAGGGCTGGGCCGGCGACCTGTGAAAATCACGGCGGATACGAATATCCTCGTCCGGGCGGTGACCGAGGACGATCCGGTGCAGGCGCCGATCGCCCAGCGCTTGCTGGCTGAGGCGACGCTCGTCGCCATACCGATCCCGGCGCTGTGCGAATTCGTCTGGGTGCTGAGCCGGGCCTATGGTTTCGCAAGGTCCGACATCGCGCGATCCATGCGCGCGCTTGTTCACGCAGACAATGTCGAGACGGATCTTGGCGCGGTCGAGGCCGGGCTGGCGCTCTTGGAGGCAGGCGGCGACTTTGGCGACGGCGCGATCGCGCACGAGGGCAAATGGCTTGGCGGCGAGACTTTCGTCTCGTTCGATCGCAAGGCGATCGCGTTGTTGAAGGACCAGGGCGAAGCGGTGCTTCTGCCATCCTGAATGTCCAGCGGTCACGGCCGCGCGCCAGGGGCTCATGGCCGCACACCCGGTGGATCGGCCAATTCACGACCGGTGCCGCGCGGATCGGCCGCGGAAACCGGCCCGTTGGCGAGTGCATCGAAGAAACCATTTTCCTCGCCCGCGGCGGTCAGCCACTGCTCTGGCCGGATGTCGCCGCTCAGCAGCCGCACCGCCTGGTAGGCCATCTGCGCGATGTTGGGGTAAGTCTCGACCCCGGCGGCGATGACCATGCGCTGGGCGCTGTTCCGGCGAATGACCATGGTCGTCGGCGTGACCTCGACCCCGAAGCGCTGCCCCAGTTCAGGCTTGCGGTCGAGATCCACGAGGCTTGCCTGCCAGCCCATCTCGTCCTGGAAGCGCTGGACGATCGGCCACTGCACGCGGCAATAGCCGCAGGACGCGCGCGCGAACATGACGAGCGCGAATTCGCTCGCTTTCGAGCGCAGATACTGGCGGCGCAGCTGATCCTTGTGTGCGCCGAGCACATCGCGCGCCTCGCCGACCATCGGGTTCGCCGCCCTCGCATTGAGCTCGGGATGCGTGAGCATGGCGAGCTGGGTGACGCCTGCGAAAGCGCGGGCCTTACGACGCGCGAAGTCCTGCAGCCGCCAGAAGTCCGATACGGCCTCGACGGTGAGCACGGTGGCGGCATAGTCGCGCTGCTGTTCGATCAGCGTGCGGATTTTCGGCGGGGTCCAGGTCGCGAGCTCCGCCATCGGCGGGATCACCGGTTTTACAAGCGCGTCCGGATCGGGCTGCTCCTCCTCGCCCCCGGCCTCCTCCACCTTGGGCGGCGCCTCATACCACCAGTAGCCGCGGGTGCCGCTCTGCGCGCCTGCGCCGACGGAGGCCTGCGCCTGCACTGCCTGGGTAGGCAGCAAAAGGGCTGCGGCGAGGGCAAGCTGCCGTCTCACAGCAGCTTCTCCATTCGCGTCAGACGATCGATCGCGACCGGCCCGTAATAGCGGCTGTCGTATCCGTCGGGATGGCGGGAGCCGACGAAGATCATGCCATCGGGAATGCGCGTGATGCCCGGGCGCCAGTGCGTCAGCACCTTGCCGCCGCGGCCGATCGGCTTGCTGACGCCCATCAGGCGGCCGTTGCAATAGTACCAGCCATTGCCGGGTTGGCCCAGGCGAACGGCCTTCTCGATCATGACAATCGGCTCACCCGGCATGCACAGCGCATATTTGGTGACGTTGACGGGCCTTGGACCCGCCACCGGGTCTGACAGCATGAACGATACGAGATCGCCGCGCCCGATCGGGCCGGGCGCGCGATGCACCACCCAGGCGTCGATCGACGGGGTCATCACCAGCGTCATGTGGGGCATCGCCCACCATGCGAAGAGACCGATCGGGAGTACGATACCGTAAGCCTTGAGCAGCTGCGCGGGGCGCGCCGGCTGGCCAAGACCACTGGCGCCGAGCGCCACGGCGGCGCGTAGCGGCAGATCCCTCCCATCACGATAAAGCCGCTTACCGGCGCGCCAGGCGAGCGAGAGCATCCCGCACCTCCTTTTCGCCGCCGAGGCGGCCATATTCCTCGAGCAGCCCGGTAAGCGCCGCGTCGCCGAACACGAGATGCGCGGGCCGCAGGGGCACCTCGTCACGCTCGCAATAGGGCCGGGTGGGATCGCCGGGGACCATCGCCAGTGCCGGCACCCGGGTGACGCCATGCTGGCGGAAGACCAGCGGATCGACGATCAGCTGCACGTTACGCATGGCGCAGCCGGGCCCTTCGCAGCCCGGATCGATGCGCAGGATCGCCGCCGACAATTTCGCCATCGGCGCGACCTTCCGCATCCCGCCTGGCATTCCCCGAAACGCCATGACGCCGCCGGCACGCTCGAGTTGGCCCGCATAAGTCCGCAGCGTCGCGACCGGCATGGCGGACGACACGAACAGCACCGGCACCCAGCGCGTCTCACCACCAGCGGAGACCACGCCGGCCAGCGCCGCGGCTTCGGGCTGTTCCAGTCCCAGCGCCTGCGCGACCCGGCGACCGGCAGCTTCCCGCTCGGCGGCGAGCGCTTCGCGCGCCGCCGCGACATCTTTTTCCGCGCGTTTGACCATGGCAGGATCCGTCTTGCCGCGGCGAAAACCCTCGAAGGCGCGGCGCTGCGTGGCGGTGTCTGGCTTCGCGGTCAGAACGGGCGAGGGGACCGCGGTGGCCTTCGCCTTGCCGGCGACGCGCTTGACGCGCTCCATGGCGTCCGCACCCTGGTCCTCGATCCGCGTGCGGGCGCTCTCCGGCTGCGCCTGCACGGTCGCGGCGGGCGGCTCGCTTGCGCCTGCGCCCATGGGCGCACAGGCAAGGCAGGCCACGAGCAGGCCGCGCCTAGTTGCTGATCGTCTGCATATAGGCATCGATCTTGTCCTTCATGTCGATCTGGATTTCGCTCTGCGCGCGCGCTTCGATCTCCTCGTAGTATTCGGAGAGATCCATCCTGCTGAAATCGAGCGCCTGGAATTCTTCCGCGGTGAAGCCGCGGCAATAAGGGTTCTTCGCCGTGCCCCAGCCCTTCTCGGCGAAGCTCTTGAGCTGCGGGCGCCCCTGTTCCTGGATGATGCGGCCGAGCTTGGTGTTGAAGCAGCAGTGGCCTTTCGCCTTCTGCACGCAGATGCCCAGAATCTTCGACGAGCAATAGCTGCCGACCTCATGACACATTCCCGAGCCGTGCAGCATGCCCACTTCCATGTCCTCCTGGTCGCAGCCCTGCAGCAGCACCTCGATCATGAAATTGACGGCCAGGCTGATCGCGATCGAGGTGGGATCGATGCCGACGATGATCGCATTGGCGCCTGCGCTTGCCGCCTGGCTCGCGGTCGCCCCCGCCTTGAATGCGGTGTAGGCCGCCTTGAGGCCCGTGAAGACGCCCTTGGCGACGGCGATCTTGGTCGAGATCGACGAGATCGAACCACCCATGCCGTCCTTGACGATCTTGCCCTTGTCCTTGCAGCAGTTCTGGAATGTGGTGCTGAGACCTGCGGGACGACAGCGCGCGGCGCGGCCCGAGAATATCTCGATCGTACCCAGGCAATTGCCGTCCGCATCGACCTCGCCATCGGCCTCGACACCGGGATCGCCGAGCGCGGCTTCCTCGACGACGGGATTGGCACCGGTGTCGATGCAGGGGTTGGCAGAGCAGGCGGCCGCGCCGCCGCTCGCGGGAACCTCGCAGGCATATTGATCGCCGAGCGGGCAATGGAGCGCGCCTGCCGTGTCCGCCTCGCACGTCGTCTGGCCGATCGGACACATCCACCCACCCGAAGCGGTCAGATGGCAGGCGGCCGTCTCGCCTTCGTCGGCCGCATCGCCGTTGCCGTCGAGATCGGCCGCGCAAAGCTGCTGGGCGGCGGCGCTCGCCGGAAGCAACAGCACGCTGGCGATGAGCAGCACGGCTGCTGCAAGGTGGGACCGCGCGGCGCTCATCGCACGCTGCTCGTGCAGACCATGTCCGCCCCGCCGAGGCGCACCGACTGCATCATCACCGCCGCTTCGGGAAAATCATCGAGGCATCCGCAGCCCTCCACGAGGTCCTCGCCTTCCCCGGCCGGGCAGACGTTGCTGTCCTGGCAGGTGCGGTAGTAATAGTCCCAGCCTGTCGGATCGGTCTGCTTCGAACCGGTCACGCCATCGAGGGCGACTGCCGTGTTCGCCTGCGCCTTGCGGGTTTTGCAGATCGGCTCGCAGGCGCTGACGCTGCCGCGATCGGGCATGGAGAAGCTGCGGGTGGTGAGGCGGTAGCTGCCGTCGGCGTTCGCCAACCGGTCGGCAAGCAGGGTCTCGGCCGAGTGATCGATGATATAGGCGCCGCGCGAGAGATCGGGCTGGGCCGCCGCTCCCAGATCGACGGTGCACCGGTAGGTGCGCTCGCGCAGGAAGAAGTCGCGGGCGATCTGCGCGGTGCAGGCGCCGGTTCCGAATACCCGCGTCTGGGGCAGCGGCGAGAGGCCGGTGTTGACGCCGCCGCGAAACGTCGTGACCCCGTCGACCACGTCATCCTGCAGCCGGCAGGCATCGTTTGCCCCATAGCCGGAACAGGTATCGACAAGCTGCTCGCTCGTCTTGCATCCGGTATCGACGCTCGCTTCGATCGCGGCATAGGCTTCGCCGCCCTCGGCGACTGCGACGCGCAGCCAGATGTCGTGGTCGCCCTGTGTCATCCGCGAGGTCAGGTCGAGCGCGGGGTTCAGGTAGAAAGCGCCCTTCTTCTCGCACTTGCCCGGCGGCAATCCGGTTCCGGTCCAGGTCTGCGGCCCGGAACCCATCAGTTCGCCGTCGACACGGATCTGCGCCCAGTCATCCGCGCCGAAGCGGGTGAGCAGAACCTGTCGCAGGCGATCGGTGTCCTTTACCCGCAGCGTCATGTGGAAGTCGAAGATCGAGCAGGATCCGCCCGTGAGGCTGTTGTCGGACGGCGAGCCCATGAGAAAGGTGACGTTCCCGGTGCCCGTGACGGACGTCGCATAGCCACCTGCGATCCGGTCGATGACCTTTTCGGTTGTTATTTCTTCCTGGGCGATCTGCCGGGTGATGGTGCAGCTGCGGCTGACCTCGGAAGTGCCGGTGCCGGTCGAAGAGGCGGCGAGCGCCTGGAACACGCTGCTGGCCTGCGCGGCGGCGGCGGCGTCGCTGGAGATGGCGCCGGGATTGCTCTTGTACGCGGCGGCGCCGACATCGGACTGCGCTGTGCACGAGGTCGTCTGGGCGCCGGTGTAACGGATGACCGGCCCATCGATCGACGCTTGCGTAATGGCGATGCGGGCGTCCGACGTGGTGAGCGCGCCGACCACGCCGCCACCGAGGTCCTTCAGCACCGAGGCGATGTTGCCCCACGCCAGGTTGCTGCCGCAGCTGTTGTTGACGCAGTAACAGCCGGCAAGCTCGGTCAGATCGACCTCGCTGAGCTTGAGCGCTCCCGAAGTCGCGGTGTCCCAGCGGAAGAACCGGCAGGCATCCCACGTCCCCGGGGTGCAGGAGATGATCCCGTTCGCGCAGATGCCCGAGGTCACGACGGGCACCGTCAGCGCCTCGTCGAAGCTGCCGTCGAGATCGCTGTCCCGCGAAATGCGGAGCGTGGCGATATCGCCGGTGGCGCCTGGCTGAGCGAGCAGTTCCAGATAGGTCGCGGTCTTCTGGCAGGCGAGATCGGGAGTGAACGCTTTGGAGGAGTCCACCGTGGTGATGCTCCGGCCCGCCATAACCGGCGTCACGTAGTTATCGAGCAGCGCATCGCTTTCAGAGCTTTTGGCGCGCGCGGCGGCGGCCGCGGCGCGGGCGCGGTCCTCCGGCGTCTGCGCGTCCAGCGGCGCGCAAAGCCCGAGCACCGTGACAAGGACCAGGGCGCGCGCCTTCATGGCTGGATCTCGCCTGGAACGACGCCGCGCGAGCCGCGAGGCAAACGAAACAGCGGGACGTCGCCGTCGCTGAGCGGCCTCTCGGCCCTGAACACGGCTTGCCCCTCGAAGACGGTCAGCGTGGCCGCGACGACAGACGGCGAGGAGGGGAGCACCGCCTGTCCATCGTCTGTGTTGAAGGCCACGCCGACCGCCCGACCGACACCGCAGGGGGGAAACGGCGCCGGTCTGACCGCGATGGAAACGCCCGGGCTGAGGGGCTGACGGGCAGGCCACCGGCTGATCCCGGGCGTTTTCACGCGGTTGTCGGAAGGCGACCTGCTCACGGCGTCGATACTCCGGCGCAGCAGATCGTCTTTTCGAAGAGCATGAACTGGGCGTTGTCCTTGCCGGGCGCATGCTTCGCGCTGGTCCAGAGCGCACCGGGCCGGCCGACATTGACGCAGCTGCCGCCCTTGACCGGCTCCATCAGCTGGAACTTGTAGCGGCTCTTGGTCCACACCGGCTGGGGGATGAAGGAGCAGCCGTCGGCCGAACTGATGGTGAGCGCGCCGAGCCGCCCCATCATGAACAGGCCGCGCGCGGCAAGCCCCGCCCAGGCCTCGACGCTGTCCCCGAAATGAATGTCGCCCGCAACCGGATAGGTCGCGCCCCACGAGCCCATGCACCAGAACAGCGGATCGACGACCTTGCCCGCGGCTGCGGCGGCGCTGTCGGCCATGCAGGCAAGCCCCGCGGCCGGATTGCCGAACAGGATCGCCTCGGGCTGGATGATCGCGCCCAGCGTCGCCGATTGCCAAGTCGGCAGGACCTCGGTGATGAGGGCGACGTCGAAGCCGTCGTCCTCGATGCACGGCAGGTCGGTGAACATGTCGAGCATCTTCCAGACCGGCGAGATGTAGTAGTGCATCTGCGCGAACATCTTGCGCGTGTTGGTGCCGTCGGCGAGGCTGCTCTGGCTCCCCTGCAGCTTGCCTCCGGTCGGCATGATGTCCGCGCCGAGCGCCATCATGCAGCCCGGTTCGGTCACGACATCGACCATGCGGTTGGGGGACCAGAAGCTGACTTTCACCCCGAACCAGAAGGTCACGCCCTTGCGGCAGGCGCAGAGCGGCTTGGACGCCGACTGGGCATCGAGCGCCTTGCCGAGCGGCTCACTGGGGCCGACCTTCACGCCGCCGATCGTGATCGGGAAGATGCAGTTCCAGCGCACTTTGGTGATCGGGTTGAACACCGTGCCCGCTTCGCATTTGGACGCATGGGCGGGAGAGGCGATCGCCAGCGCCGCAAGGGCGGCGCCAAGAGCGAAGATGCCGCGTCGCGATCGAAATGCGACCATCTTTCCTACGCGGCAGGAACGCATAGCATTGCCTAGCGGCGTCGAAATGCGTGCCAAATTTTTGTACATTGGGTTCGTAATGGATCGAAGGCGAGAGTGATGAACAAGTTCGTGGATATTGCTTCGAAGATCGACGAGCGCGCCACCGAGCGTATGAGCTTCCGGACGAAGCCGCGCATCAAGGAGGCCATCCGGTACGCGGCGGCGGTGTCGGGCGTCGATGGTTCCACTTTCGCCATGAACGCGGCTTACAAGGCCGCGCTCGAGGTCATCGAGGCGCAGGAGCGGACGGTTCTTCGCGGAGAAGACGCGGCCGCTCTGCTCGATGCCCTCGAGAATCCCCCTCAGCCGACTGAGGCGATGCGCAGTGGATTTGCCCAGTATCGCGATCGTTACTTGTCCAACTGAACGGCGCGCAGGTGCATGCACCGCCCCATTACCGAGCCGCTCGATGTCGCCCGGCACGATCGTTCGACATTCCAAAGCGGCATCGGTCAGGTCGATAATTTCTTCCGCAGGGCCGCCGCCAAGCTGACCCGCGCCGCGAATGTGCAAACGATCGTCCTGGACGGTGGGCAGGGCCAGGTGCTGGGCCTCTATGCCCAGAACGCTTCGGCCATCGCGTACCGCGATCTGCCGGCACGTTATGCAAGGTCGCGACCCGGCCATGGAGAAATTCCGGCTGTCTTCATTTCGATGATCGGCGTCGACCGGCGCGTCCAGGGCAGGGGCCTTGGTCGTGACCTGCTCGTCGACAGCCTCTGGCGCATCGTCGAGGCCGAACGCTCGGTCGGAATAGCGCTGGTCCTGATCGATGTTCTCGATTGCGGAGATGCTGTCCAGGTCACCCGGCGAAAGGACTTCTATCTGCGACATGGATTCGCGGAGCTTCCGGGGCAGCCCCTTCGTCTGTTCCTGCCGATCGCAACGCTGCGCGAACTGATCGGACATTGATCCGCGGCCGAACCTCTGGGCGATAAGGATAATCATCGCGGCGCCTTTCGCGCGATTTTGGCCCTGTCCGCTTCAACCAGGCCTACTTCGGTAAGCACCAGCTTCTGGCCGTCCTGCGCGACGATTACCGGCGCGGCCGTCAGACCGAGCCGCGCCTTGACGCGCTCTTCGAGTAGAAACAGCGTCCGGCCATGGCGTTCGCCGAGAGTGATCGCATCGGCATCGCCGGGGTCGCCGGCCGCGAGCAGGATGAAATCGGCGGGCCTTGCGGTGCGCAGCGCCCAGTCGAGCTCGCGCGGGTGTACGACAATCAGCCGCTGGGGAAGCGACACATAGGCAAGCGGGTTGAAGCTGAAGCCCTTCGCATAGAGCAGTTTGCCCTCTGGTAGCCGGATATCCTGCTCAAGCGTGTAGAACGGGACCACCGTGCGGGTCCGATCCGCGCGGGCAATTCCGAGCGACGCCGCCTTCATCGCCGACCAGCGTTCGCGCGGCCCGAAGGCCGTCGTCATATCGGGAACGCGCAAGGCCTGGCCTTCGATCTCGCTCAGAGCGTCGGGTTCGGCGATGGGCCAGGTGCGACCGATGGTGCTGGTCGCGGCCAGGACGGCCGTCGGGGTGGCGACAATGGCGGCAAGCGATACCGCTCTACGCAGGGCATGACGACATACAGAACTAGCGACCATGGCGACGCCTCCAGCCACGCTGACCACCATCGATATCCTCGCCGATCGCCGCGCGGATCAGCGCTGCACTCGCAATGAGCGTGGTAATGAAGACGAGCAGGCGGAACCGATCGGGTACGCCGGGCAGCTGCCAGGCGATGCAGGACTGCACCAGCAGCAGACCCTGGCTGCCGACCATCAGGCGGACAGGCCCAGGGCCTGGGGTCGAGGAGAAGAGGCCGTTCACCGATGCCTCCACTGCCGAACCCGCGACACCAGCTTCCCGCAGGCGCCGGAAAGACCGATCAGCAGCATGCCGCTCGCAAAGCAGGCGGCGGCGACGATGATCCCGGCGCGCAGCGCGGAGAGGGAAGGCTGATGAAGCGCGATGCCGGCGATCGTCACCAGCGCGCCCATCATGAAGGTTTCGATAGCGACGAGCCGCAGCCGCCAGCGGAAGGCAGCAGCCTCCGCACGCTGGGTCACGCGCGCTTCGATGGCGGCCTGCACGGCCCGGTCCTGCTCCCAGTCGAGCAGCAGCTGGTCGGGATGCGAGGACGGCGCGCGTGTCATGTCGAGGCCCCATCCGATTGACCGTCCCACTGGCGCTCCTGCCGGCCCGCATCGCCCAGGATCTGCACGGGGTCGACACCGGCGAGTTCGCACACCGCTTCCAGCGGGCTGCGCCCGGCGCGCAGCAGCGCTTCGAAGGCGGCGACCTCGCCTGGCGCCGAGGTGTTTATCCAGTAGCTGAAGGGATCGACCACGAGCCTCGCGATGCCGAGGCCAAGCGGAGAATCTATGAACACCTCGGAATAGTTCGGCTTGGCGTTGCGGACCGATTTGAGGAGGTCGAGGACGAAGCCCGAATAGTCGAGGATCTTGTTGTCGACTGCCTTGTCGTAGGTCGAGCCCTGCAGCAGGAACTTCGTCGCCGCGTTCTCGAGGATCACCTGGCCGGTGCCGCCGAAGAGCGTCAGATCGTTCATGCTCTGAAGGACGATGCCGAAGCTGCCCTGGTATTTGCGCGCCCGGCGATACCCCTGACCGAAGGCCTCGGCGAGACGCGAGAGATCCTGCCCCTCGCTGCGCGTCATGAACTGGGCGGCCTCGTCGCATAGCACGAAGCGAGGACGACCGCGGTCGGAGAGATAGAGCTCCTGGGTGACGGCGTTGACCACCACCATGACGATGACATTGAAGAGGTCCGGCAGTGCCTTGAGCCGTTCGAGCTCGAGCACGACGAACTCGTCGCTGCGGATGTCGAAGGTCGATGGGCCGTTGAAGAAATGGCCGTAGGCGCCCCCCGACCCGAAATCGCGCAGGTTGAAGGCGAGCTCGCGCGCGACCGGCACGAGATGCTCGACGCGGTCGAGATCCGAGACAGCGTTCTCGGGATAGCGGCCCAGCCACTCGCGCACCGCATCGATGCCGTCCTCGCCGCGTCCGCCATCGACCGTCCACTGGACAGCGGATTTGAGGAGATTCCACTGCGAGGTGGTAACGGGTTTGCGGGTTGCGGCATTCGCCATTTCCGCGACGATCGCGACCGCCATGGCGATCGCCGACTGCTTGTCCTCGCCATCGAGCGCGAGCCCCATGTCGAAGGGGTTGAGGACAAGGCGTTCCTCACCGATGTCGATGTAGCGGCCCGAGCACAGCGTGCAGAGCTTCCTATAGCTGCCGCCGATATCGATGATCCGGATGAGCGCGCCTTGCGCGTAATATTGCTGGCACAGGTTGTTGAGCAGGAAGCTCTTGCCCGCGCCGGATTCGGCCGAGACGATGAAGTTGTAGTTGTTGATCCGCGGATCGAAGAGGTCGAGCGTGATCAGCTGACCCTTGCGGCCGACGTAGAGGAGTGCCGGGCGCCCGCCCCCGCGAAAATCAGTCTGCACCGGCGCCATCAGCGTCGCGGCTTTCACTGGCATCCGGAAGTCGCGCTCGAGCAGCTTCAGCGTGCGCTTTTCGGGATAAAGCCCGAAAGGCAGGCTGGCGGCGAGCAGCACCGGCAGCAGATAGCTCTCCTCCTGGACCATGAAGGGCAGCGGTTCGGACTCCCACAGCCGCTTGGCACGCGCGGCCATGTCGCGCGCCTGGCCGCTGTCGCGGCCCAGCACCCACATCGTCGGGATCACCGAAACGAACCGGCTGTTCGAGGCCTCGTCGAGGATCCAGCCGATCTCCTCGATCTGCTTGCCCACCTCGACCGCGAAGCTGCCCGCTGCCTTCTGCGCGGAAAGGATCTGGGCGCGCTTGTGAATCTCGAACTGCGAATGGTCGAACAGCACCGTGAGACAGGAGAGGAACGGGCCGCCAATCTGGTCGCTGTCCTCCGCGCTTCCGCGCATTCCGCCCATGAGACGGTTGGCGCGCTCGGCGGTGATGCGCCGCGCCGGCGCCTTGGGCGTCAGGCAGCGCGCGACCTGGTTGCCGAGAAAAACCTCCGGCCCCTCGAAAAAGAGGTCGGGCCCCGCCTCGATGATCTGGCGCGCCACCGAGGGCGCGGGCATGCCGCCGACGCCGTCCTGCAGAAAAACGCCGGGCGCAGACGCGAACACGCCGTTGAAGATCCGCCGGTAGAAACTGACAAGCTCCGATGGCGGCAGACGGCGAATGCCCATCTTCGCCAGCTGCTCCTCGACCTGCCGGCGCAGATCGGCGCCCAGCTTCACTCGCGTTTTCACCGCGAGGAACAGGCGAAAGTCACGCACCGGGATACCGTGCAGGGAGTCGAGCCCGCGTGTTCCGGCGCGCAGGTAGTCGGCGGTCCGCCGCGCCGAGGCCTGCACCAGCGGATCGGGCCGGACCTTGAGGTCGAGGTAAGCATCGAGCGCAGGGTCTATGAGGGGATCGGCGAAGGTGATGAGCTGCAGCACCGTCCCTTCGGGGAAGTGGACATTGAGCAGCCCAAGCAGCGCCTGCTGGACATGAGCGAACATGTAGGCGGCGGGTACGAGCTCCCAGGCCTGGCCCCAGCCATCGTCGATGCACAGGAAGGCTTCCTCCTCCTCGACCCAGGCCAGCATTGGCAGGAAGTCGGAATAGGCATCGCGCGTCACCGCAGCGCGCAGGCGCCGGCAGCTGAGACCGCCTCGGGAATCCCTCGCGCTCATGGCCGGCTCTCCGGTTCGAGAGCCTTGGGGCTCGCGCCGGTAGATGGGTCGGCGGCTTCTTCCGGATCGCTCTCGCGCGTGGTGCGCAGCACGGGCGGTGCGGGAACCCGGCCGCCGGGTTCGACGAGATAGTCGCCGACAACCCAAGCAGGTCTGTCGACGATCGAATAGATGTAGCGCGGCATATAGAGGCGGCCCGGCCGCTGCTTGTCCGCATAGGGAAGGATCAGCGTGCGCACCGTGCGCGAGGGGCGCAGCATTGGCGAGGCAGGGCTCTCGACCACTGCGCCGATGCTGGGCTCAGCGGGTCGGGCGGCGGCAGGAAGCTTCGTACCCCGGCGATTGGAGGCGGGCGCCGCTGGGGCGTGTTGAGCAGCGGGCAGGGTGCGCCCGTCTATAGGGTGCGCCTTTTCTTGGTCGAGCAGCTTGCGATCGTTGATGACGGCCGGATCGGACTTGGACGGCCTTCCGGCCAGCGCGTCGGCATAGGCCTGGTCGGGATGGATGCACTGGCCATGGTCGCTGTTCTTGCAGGAGAACTTCTCGCTGTAGGGCGACATCACCGAACCGACCGCAGCGCAGCCCGACAGGGACAGGCCGATGAGGGGGAGGGGGAGAGCCAGCAAGGCGGGACGTAGCACGGTCATGTTCCTGTCTCCGTTGGCGAGGGTCAGAATTTGGCGGCGGCGCCGGGCTTGATCTCGAGGGTCACGCCCTCCTGGATCACCACGACGACGTCCTTGGCGGCGCCGACCTCGACGATGGGCCCCGCCTGCCGGGCGAGATCGAGGTAGAAGTCGGTGAGTTTATCCGACGACTTGGAAAGGCCCCCGGCGATTCCGGTCTTGGCGGCGTCCGCGGCATCGAGAGTGCGCACCGAGCCCAGCGCCGAGGTCGACGTGCTGCCGAACGTACTTTCGACCGATTGCGAAATGCCGCTGATGGTGCCGGCGATGAAGGCACGGGCGAGCGTCGCGCCGGCGCGGGTCACCACCTTGCCCGAGAGCCCCTTCTTGCCGTCGGTGTCGACGAAGAAGCCTTTGACCGGCTGATCGACCACAGAATGCTCGTCGAAATCGACACAGGACAGCGAGACGAGCTGGATTTCCACCCGCTCCTTGGCGAGGCTGCCGGTGGCGTTGCCGATGACGAAGCAGCCGGCAAGGTTCGCCTTGACCTCATTGGGCAGGACTGCCGGCGCCTGGACCCTCGCGATGATCGGCTCGGGATTGCTCGTGGCGTCCCGGCTCGCCAGCGCGTCGATCCCGGTCAGGAGCCGCGCCTTCATGAAACCAGGCGGTAAATAGATCGTCCGATTCTTTTTTTTGGACGACGCCGAGGCATCGGCGGTGCCCTGTGGGCCGCCCGTGCCTATAACCGCGCCGGTCGCCGAGCCGATCGCGCCGACCGTCTTCTCGACCGGCGGGGCGGGCGGCGCCGCGGATACCGATGGACCCGTCGGCGGTGCGGGCAATCTGTCGGCGTCTGCGGAAATGTCGCCGGTCTCGGGCGGATAGGGCAGGGCCGGAACGGTATCCGGGAGTGCGGGCGGCAGATCGCCATCGCTGCTCTGGTTACCCGCAGCCGATTTGCTGCCGGGAACCACCTTGCCTTCCTCGATGGCGCTCACCCGGTCTCCGAGCAGCTGCTGGCCGTCGAGCACTTTCTTGAGATCGCCGCGCAGCTTCACCTCGAGGCTGTCGCCGCGCAGCCCCGCGCCCATATTGAGCGAGGCGGCGGGATCGGCGCTTTTCACCTCTTCCTTGCGCCCCGAGGCCAGGTAGAGCGCGAAACCGAGCGCACCGACTGCGACGGCGACCGCGAACTGCCGCGCGCGCAGCTTCTGCTTCGCGGACAGCCGGTCCCACCTGGCCTTCCAGTCGGGCAGGCCAAGGAATGCGCCAATCCCGGCACGGGCCAGCGCATCCTCGCCTTCGCGCGCCGACTGTTCGGCCAGGTGCGCCTGGTAGGCCGAGCGCGGCTCAGAGGTTCCCGTTGCCTTGTCGTCCGCGCCGTTCATTGAACCGCTCCCCGGCGCACGACCACGAGGCGGGCGGCTTCTCCGGCGGCGAGGCGCACACGATCGAGGGTGATCGCGAAGATACGCTCGCCGAGACCGGCATCGACCAGTTGGCGCTCGTCGAGCACGATCGGCGCGCCGGCCTGCAGCCGATATTCCGAGGCGGACAGCCCGGTGCCTTCGATGGCGATCCGGCGCTGCTCGGTAAGCGAAAGGGCAGGCAGCGATGAAAGCCGTACCGCCATGCCCGATGGCGCGACTTCGCTGAAGGTCGCCGGGACATGATCGTCAAGGAGTGCCATCGTCACCGAAACCGCGCGGTCCTCGTCGGCGAGCGCGGCGAGCAGATCGCTGTTGGCCTGTGCGCGCTGGCGGGCGCCGGGCACAAGCTGCACGGTCTGCGCCGGGATCTCGGCGGGCTCGCCATAGAGTGGGTACGTCGCGCCGTTGCAGGTGACGAAGAATTCTGCAGGCTGGGTCACATAGGTCCGCGTGACCTGGCCGCCGTCGTCGACCTCGCGCGTCAGGAACTTTATCCAGGCGTCCGCGCCGCCCTTCTCGACAGCGAGACCCTTTTCGGCCGAGAACTTGACGTCCTCGATCTCGCCGCCCTCGCACACGACATGATTGATGTCGCGATTGGAGAGACGGATATGGCTGGTCTGGTCCGGCAGTGCCTGGATGCTCTGGGCCGATGCCGGAGCGGGCACGATGAGCGAGGAAACCAGGGCAAGCACTGCTCGAAAGCACGCGCTGTGGCCCAGGTGCGTCATGTCTCTATGCGAACCTGCGGCCATGGCTGGCCGCCGTGACATCGCGTCAGCGTGTTTCGGCATCGAACTGTTCCTCGGAAAGACGGGTCAGCCAGAAGCGGCCATTCTCGATCCGGTAACCGATCCGCAGAATGCCCCGGAATTTGCGGATCACCCCGCCGATGACGCGGACCTTCTCCACCGGCACGAGGATTTCATGGGGCGTCCAGCGCACAGGCTGGTCACCCCGGATGTAAGTGGCGATCGACAGGGTCGGATTATCGGCCAGTTCGTCGAGCACGCCGTTCAGGCTGTCGCGCATTGCGCCGTAGGCGGACGGATGGACCAGCCCCAGCAGCTCCTGGAACTGGCGATCGGCCGAATAGGCCGACCAGGTTCCCGACAGCGCGACGATGTTGCGCGTCATCGCGACCAGGTAGGCTTCGGACGGCTTGCTGCCCGAGACGTAGAGATCGCCGGTAGCGCCGAAGGGCACGACCACGGTGCGCGCGTTCTGGTTGGTCGTGTAGATGACCGCTCCCAGCACCACCGTGACGCCGAACAAGCCGGCCACCGCGACCTTGAGCAGCCGGTTCTCCTCGAAGAGGTTGGCCGAGCCCTGCAGATAGCGATGGATGCCGAAACTCGCCGGTTT
This sequence comes from Novosphingobium sp. 11B, assembly GCF_054589055.1. Classification (NCBI taxonomy): domain Bacteria; kingdom Pseudomonadati; phylum Pseudomonadota; class Alphaproteobacteria; order Sphingomonadales; family Sphingomonadaceae; genus Novosphingobium; species Novosphingobium sp. 11B. The sequence goes on from NZ_BAAILP010000323.1 coordinate 98,653, forward strand.
GCCCAGCAACGGGTCTTCGGCCGCTTGCCCGCGTGAGAGGATACCCATCGCGTCTACTCGAAGAAGCGGGTCTGCGTCGGACCCGGATAGTGAGGGAAGGAAACCAGGCCCCAGCGCCAGGCGAGATGGGACAGGTAGCCCCTGGGCTTGCTCCGCTTCCACGGGATGAAAAGGAGAAGGGCGGCGATGAGCGCCCAGCCGACAAATCCGCCCACGATCGCGGCCACGAAAACACTCGAGGTCGCGAGCAGGAACTCGTCCGATCCGAACCACAGGATCTGAACCGGCCGATGCAGATATTGCGGAAGGCGCTCGTCCATGTGCCCTTCTCCTCCTGCTTCATGACACCTTGCGAAGGTGTCGGTTTCCGGGGACCGACCATCGGCCCCCAGCACGGTACCGGCGCGGGACGGACCTGGCCGGTCGGCCAGGCGCACCCCGCGCGCAGCGTCTCAGACGACCATCCCGAACGTCTGCAGGATCGAGTCCGCCTTGATCAGGCAGACAGCTGCGACGATGGTCGGGATGCCGATCATGATGTTCGAGAAGAGGCGTGAGACTCCGAACAGGAAGGCGGCGACGCCGCCCACGAAGCCCAGCGGCCCCTTCACGCCCTTGTTCACGACGATATCGTAGATGTCGTAGCCGAGATCGCCCTGGGCCGGTGCCGAGAAGGCATGAGCCGGGCCGGCGATCAGGGCCATCACGCCCAAAGGGAGGCCGATATTCGCAGCCGCGAGAGCCTTTTTACCGAATGTACGCATCATGGCATTGCTCCAAAGAGGAGCCGTCCGGACATTCGCCTGCCGGCATCGACGAGGATCGGTGTCGGCCGGGGCGTCGGTGGACGGCTCCATGAGCCCGCCGCCGCCGGCATCCTGGTTCATCCGCCGGGCCGGGATCGGCCGGACTGGATGCCCTCCGGAAAAGAGAACGTCGCTTCGCGCTGCGGTGCGTGTGAACTCAGCGCGGCGCATCGGTCGCGACCTTCGCCAGCACGGGCTTCGCGTGCCGGTCGAGGAACGCCTCGAGCTCGGCCTGCTGGAAGCCCGAGATGAGCTTGCCGTCCGCGATGAGGGTCGGCGTTCCCGAGACACCCACCCTGGCGACCAGTTCGGCATCGGCGGCGACCTTGTCGCGGCCGGCCGCGCATTGGCGCAGAACCGGCAGGGTCTGGCCCGCATAGGCGGCCTTGAAAGCTGCCTCGCGATCGGGCGAGCACAGAATATGCTCCGCCTTGGCGGCAGCGGCCGGATGAATGCCGCTTACGAAGAAGATGAGCCGCCGGACCGGCTTGCCTTCGGCAAGCTTGGCGTTCCAGTAGCGGTCGAGCGCCTGGCAGTAGGGGCAATCGGGATCGGTGAATTCGATCACCGTCGGCGCATCGACCGGCCCGATCGCCAGCGCCTTGGCAGGATCGATCGCCTTCAGGCGCCGGCTCGCACCTTGTTCCTGGGCGAGCGCCGTCAGGTTCACGCCGTTGCGATCGTAGACCATGGCGAACAGCAGGTGTTCGCTCTGCGGCGCGAAATAGATGATCTTGCCGCCCGCGGAGGCTTCGTAGATCGGCCCCTTGACGGGCGCGGGGCCGAAGTCTTCGAAGCGCAGGTTGGTGAAGGTCTGGTGGAGCTGCCGCTCGGCTTCAGCCTGCGCATCTCCCAGCGGATCGCGTTCCGTCGGATTTCGTGCCGCGACTTCGGGTTGGTTTGATGCCTGATCCTGCTCACGGGGATAGGCCGAGCCAGGCGATATGAGCGCCAGCGCTGCGATACTAGCCGCGCCAAGAAACAAGGCAGGCCGCTTCGGCCACGATGGGGACGCGATCGAGTCTTCCCGCCGCTTCGCGGCGTGTCCGGCCCTGGCCCCAAGATGCATTCTGGCAGTCATCGCCAATTCACGAGGATCGTGGAACATTGACACATGCCTCCTTCTTCCGGCGCGCAGCGGTAGCGCGACGGGTTTTGTCATGCGGTTCGGGCTAGGAGCGTGGATAAGGGCTGCGCTCGCCGTCACCATGATGATCGGATGGATGAAGGATGATGCGAGCAATTCGCCGCTGCAATGGGCAGGGCACTGAGATACCGGATCGGAAATACAGTACCGCAATCGGCAGCCCATTGCCGGATATGGTGCTTTCTTCGGCTGTTTTTGCCGTCTTGTCTGTGGAAGCGCTGGCCGAGGCGCATTGCTTCGTGACCGAATCAGGCGAGGGAGTGACGGTGTGAGGATGTCCAGGAGCTACAAGCTGCAACTCTCCGGGAAAGGCGTCGATGCGTTCCTTGCCTGCCACTGCCGGCTTGCGCGCCTGACGCGCGAGTTCATTCCCTACGGACTGACGCTTTACGTCGCCATGAGCATACTCGATTCCAGCGATCCGGCCGATATCGCGGCCGAACTGGAATCGCCCGATTGTGAAGTGCTGGGCGGGACATCAACGCGTTTTGTCGGGGCGACAACCCGGCTTGCCGAACTTGTGGAACGTACAGGCAAGCGTCTTGCCGAGAGTGGGCAATACGGGCGTCCGGTTGCGACATGGCGCCTTTACAATGCGGGACTCAGCCTACTCCTGAGTCTGGACGATGCCGAGTTGCAGGCCATCTACGAAAGTGCCTCGGCGATCATTCCGGCAAAAAGAACGCGGTAAAGCGACGATGAGATCTTCGATTTCGGATTAAATACTTTCATCATGAAAGCATTACTGTTTGACCCCTGGCGTTATCAACAACATCCTCCTCATACGGGCTGCGCGTGGGAGCTTGAGCCATTGGCAAGGGAGACCTGGTCATGCCGCTTCGGGCGATACCCAACGCACGCGATCCTTCCGTACTCGAGGCGATCAAGCAGATGTCGGGGAGGCGCATCGAAATGAAACGACGAACCGAGAAGATCACCCAGGAGCGGTTTGCCGCGCAGGTCGGGATTGGCGCGCGCTGGCTGCGCGAGATCGAGGCCGGCAACCCCAAATCCCGGCTCGACGACCATTTCCGCTGCGCTCATGCACTGGGACTTTCGACCGGGCATCTCATCATTCCGCTGCTTTTCATGGAACACCAGCGGGTATTTCCGCACGGTCTGCTCGAAGGGGATATCTCGAAAATCGAAACCGTGTGCATCGATGCGATCGCCCGGCACAATATCGACATGCTTTCGTTTCAACTCCTCGCCCGCGATGCCGATCATCTCCCCGGTAACCGGGAGGGTGACTAAACGACGATGTCGCCGGGAGCCCGCCAGCATGAAGCGGCCTATGTTCAGCTCAAGCAGGTTCTGCTTTCCCCCAGCTACCTCGCGGATCGCGAACTGTCGGTGACGCAGCTGGCAGCAGACATGGGAACCAGTATCTCGCCCGTCCGCGATGCGCTGCACCGGCTCTACGGAGAGGGGCTGCTCGCGATGGGCGAGCATCGCGGATTTCGCGTCATGGGCTGGAGCGAGGCGGCCTTGCGCGACTGTTACACATGGCACGGACATTTAATCCGCATGGCCGTCAAGGCCCGGAAATCCAGGCGGCTCGATGATCCGGCAGTCCTCAGAAGCTCTGCCATCGACTGTAGCGCGCCCGCCCGGATCGTCGAAAGCGCCGAAACCCTGTTTCTGCGTATCGCGGAGAGCTCGGGATCGAACGAACTTGCCGCCGCCGTCAAAAACGCCGGTGAGCGGCTTCGGGTGGTACGACTCGTCGAGACGGAGCGCTGGTCCGACTGCGGCGATGAATTGCTTGCCGCCAATACATTGGCGAGATCCGGAACCGGACGAGCTCTTCGCGAGGCCTTGTGGAACTATCACCGCCGGCGAATTCGTGCCGTCAGAGGACTATGCGAAGCAGTCCGGAAATCCGTACCCTGCTGATTTGCGTCAGTAAGATCGTCGGCAGGGTAGTAAAACCTGGATCACAATAGAGCGCGGCGAGAGTACTTTCATGCTGAAAGCGTATGGTGCTGAATATATCAGCTCCCAGCCATAGCCTTTGTGGGCCACGAACCGAGTGGCAAACAGAAGGAGGCAAATATGGAACGCGAACATGAAGCCGCCGACAACGGTGTGATCGAACTGGGAGTCGCCAGCGAGGTCACTCACGGGTCCGGGGACCGGCGGATCGACAATCCGCAAGGCCAGTCCCTGATCGGCATGCTCGACGACTGAGCATAGATGGCCTGGCTCGCGGCGCCGCCGCGGGCCAGGCTTTTCTTTGGGGAGGAAGACAATGCCGTTCGTTGATCTTCGCGCCGGAGTGGGCCTTTGCGATTATCAGGATCGGGTCCTTGCCCTCGACATCGACCGCGATCGTTATTTCGAGCTCAAGCCGGAGCTTACGGGATTGGTCCGCAGGTGGCTCGAAGGATTCGAGCTCACATTCTCGCAAACCGAGGCGTTGATGAAATCCGGCCTTTTCGGCGTTTCGGAAACCGCCGGGCTCCGTCATGGCCATGATCGCCGGCTGGCTGAACGCGCCATCGTCGGCACGGAGGCGCCCGTCGAAATCGGAGTTCGCTTCGTCCTCAATTATGCCCGTGCGCTCGTCTGGCTCTCTTTCTTTCACTGGAGCATGCGGCGGCGCAGTCTGCGTTTCCTTCTGAAGATCGCGAACGCGCGAGCGCAATATCGAGCGCAAGGTACGGCGCACAGTCCAAGCGCCAGTCCCCCTGGTCTGATGATCTGCCTCACGGCATTCAGCTGTGCGTCACTGCTCTTCCCTCGCACATCACGTTGCCTGCCCGATGCACTGGCGTTGCAACGCCTTGCCTCGCGGCACACTGCTTGCTCGAAAATCGTTTTCGGCGTCCAGGCCGACCCGTTCCAGGCGCACTGCTGGGTCCAGTTGGACAAGGTCGTGCTGGGTCAGGGACTGGACGTCGTGACGGGCTTTCGCCCCATCCTGGCATCGCCATGAACACCACGTTCTCGATCCTGGCGGATCTCACTGCCGCCCCGGATCAGGATGGATCTCCCGGACATACCCTTAGCCGGAGGCTGGTGCATAGTTCGGACCTGAAAATCCAGCTCCTGTGCCACGGTGACGTCGTCATCATCGGCGATGTATTTCCCGCTGCACGGAGCCCGTCTGTCGCTGCGTTCGAAGGCAGCGGCAGCGATCCGCTTGATTTCCTGGCCGCCTTCGCCGGCGCCTATTGGGGGCGATACGTCGGTCTTGCCCGTAATCCGGAGACGGGCGAACTGGCAATCTATCGCGATCCATCGGGCATGGTTCCGTGCTACTACGGTCACTCCGAGAGACGTGTCTCGATCGCGACGGATGCGGTGTCTATATCCGCGCAGTTGGGCATCCGACCGACGATCGACTGGTCAAGCATTGCAAATCATCTTCTTGCCCCCGATCGGCGTCAAAGCAGGACCTGCTTGGACGGCATCACGGAGGTCCTTCCGGGCGAACTCGTGCGTGTCGGGCGAGATGGTGCGCGCCGGGAACTCATCTGGAAGCCGGCGGATTACGCGGGGCGCAACCTGGAAATCCGTTTCGGCGATGCTGCCAGCCTTATCGAGACGACATTGGCGCAGGCAGTCGCGGTGTGGAGCCAGCGATATCCGCATCCACTCGTTGCCGTGTCCGGCGGCTTCGATTCCTCGTCGATCGCCGCGCTGGCAGCGCAATCGGGACCGATCGACCTTCTGGTGTATTTTGCGCGATCCCCTCTGGCGGATGAGCGGAGCTATGCCGGGCAAGTTGCAAAGCACCTGGGCCTCGGACTTCACGCCGAGTATTGCGATCCCCGGCATGCACAGGTGAGCCGAAACCTCTCGGCCGCGCGTCCGCGCCCATCAGCCCGGGCCTTTACCCAGGTATTCGACCGGCATGCCGAGATGCACGGCGAAGCGCTTGGCACCGCCGCGCACTTCAACGGTGGGGGCGGAGACAACGTGTTCGGGAAACTCCATTCGGCCTACCCTCTGGCTGATCGGTATTTGCATGAAGGACTGACCCGACATCTCCCGCGCACCGCGACCGACATATGCGGCGCGACCGGTGCTTCGCTGCCCTCGGTGCTGCGGCAGGCATTGGCGGCTGTGTCGGGCCGGTTGCCCGGCAAGGCATGGCCGGGCGCCACCGAACTGTTGTCGCGCAGGGCGATCGACATGCGTGACGACAGCTTGCATCCTTGGCTCTATACGGAAACCCCTCTTTGGCCAGCGCAAAAGCAGCTCATCAGGAATATCGCGCGTGCGACGGCAGGCACTGATCACCTCCATATCGAGGGCGCTTTGCCGACAATCTATCCTTTGCTTTCGCAGCCACTCGTCGAATTGTGCCTGTCTCTTCCGACCTGGTTCTGGTTCGAGGGGGGGCGCGATCGCGCCGTCGCCCGCGCTGCCATGAAAGTTCACCTCCCGGCCGGCATCCTGGAGCGCAAGCTCAAGGGGGCTTTTGACGGTCTGGTATATCAGATCGTCGATCTCAATCGCGCCGCTATACTGGAGGATCTGAAGAACGGGGTGCTGGCGAGCCAGGGCCTCATTGACCTGGAAGCCGTAGGTTCGGTTATGGGCGGGAATGGGAGCAACGAAGTCCACGCCATACGAACCCTCCATCTTCATGAGGTGGAGATGTGGTGCCGTCACTGGTGCTGAAGGCGCTCTCTGAGCCAGACGAGATTGCGGTTGTAGACGGCGGATCGATGGGCCGGATGAAGTTTCACATGCCCCTCATCCGGGTACACGTACATCTCGATCGGCCACCCTTTGCGGTGAAGGTCGCGGTATGTCGCAAGACCCATCCTGAACTCGCTCGATGCGGCCTGGACAAGGATGGGAACCTTTCTCGCATCCGGCGCATCGACTATGGAATTTGTGCGCCAGAACCCCGGCGCGGCATCGCGCGTCCCGGGGTAGCCCATCGCGACATAAAATTCGTCGAGTGCCGGTCCGCTGGCTTCCTGCGCGGGCTCGCTCTCGCAGCACGTGCTGAGGATGGCTGCCGAGAACAGCGACGAATTGGCAAGGGCAAAGGTCGCAGTCACCGCGCCGTCGCTCTGCCCGGTGATGGCGATCCTGTTTGGATCGATGATGCCCTCCCGGTCCAGCTGGGTGATTACCCGCTCGAGCGACGAGAGATTACTCCTGCGATCAGCAAAATTCTCGTTGTTGCGGGCGTAGAACTCCGCGTCCGTTCTTGGATGGCTCGTCAGCCCGAACCACGTCGGCCTGTTGAAGCTGATCACCGCGAGGCCTTGCCCGGCCATCGCCTGGATCGGGTATTCGTCGCCGGTGCCGCCGCGCAGGAATCCACGCGATTCATACTGGACGACGACAAGAGGAAGGCGTGTTCCCGGCTTCCAGCCCGGAGGCAGGACGAGATCGGCGAATGTCGTCAGTCCGAAGGCATTCTGCCAAGTGCGCCTCTGGATACTACCCAATCGCAGCGACGAAAATGCCGGGTTCGGGTCGAACACATCGCGGCGCTTGCCCGTACTCGTGTCCAGTTCGACCACTTTTCGCGGCCGGCTGGACGTCTCCTGCGCGCAAACGAGGTCCGCATCCCTCGAAGCGCATCCGAATAGCGCGTCCGACGTTTCCAGCAGGCGTACAGGTGCCTCTTTGCCCAGCCCCCAGGAGTAGAATTCCGTACGGCTGTCCGCTGGCCCCGAGCGACGCTGGAAGATAAGCCGCTTCCCGTCCGATGCCCACCACAGACCGGTGACAGCCGTGCAGGCTGCAAAGGGGCATATGCTCCCTGCGGTCCCGTGAGATTTGAGCCTGATCTCGGTCACGGCGTCGAGCGCGTCACTGCGCGGAACGATCCAGGCAACGAGCCCGCCTTCCTTGGCGATCGCAGCCGCGAGAGCACCACTGGGCCAGAGGCGCGATGGATGAAGGGTTCGCGCATCCTGCTGCGACAACGCGGTCGCTCCGCCGCTTTCGATATCCCAGGCACTGTCGATGACCGGAATGTCCGAAGGGGGCATTGGTCCGTCGGCTGATAATGGCCAGAACCGCTGGTCGTAGCGATAGCCATCCTTGCCTTCCGCAGCGATTGCGGAACGAGCAGCAACCAAGCCGGGCTGACTGGAATAGAGCAGACGTTGTCCATCGTCAGAAAGGGCCATCTCGAGTATGTCCACCGCGCTCGTCAACACGCGGTTGGTGCGCCGGCTTACTCGATCGTAGATCCAGATTTCGGAACGGTCGGTGAAGGTCTTGGTGTAGGCGAGCCGCCTGCCATCGAGTGACCATCGAAGCAGCACCGGCTTCGGGATGCCGAGGGGAAGGTCTGTCATTCCGTAGCGAGTTGAGCTGGCGGCGACGATCTCGCCTCCGGTGTCGATCACCGTCGGGGTGTAAGGCGCATCCAGCCCGACGAGCACGATCGCCGTGCAATACCGATCATTCTCGGCGTCGGCCTGGCGAAGTTGCAATGCAGCCGTATTGCCCTTCGCCGACAGGCTGAAGGGTGCCGGTGCGCTGCCCAGGCCGATGGCGCCGAAATCCCGCAGATCAACAAGGTCTTTCGCGGTAACGGTGCGACCCGTTGAGGGCTTCGGGGAATCGAGTGCCAAAGTGCAGGGCGCGACCTCGCGCGATTTTGCCTGCGCTGGAGCACCGGCGCACACCATGAGAGCGCAGCCGAAGCGCGCGATTGCTTGCAGGTTCATGGGAGAGTCCAATCGAGAACCGCAGCGGCGCTCGCCGCTGCAGAGCCTTACCAGTCCTTGGAAATCGTCAAGCTGACGAAGCGTCCGACCGGTGAGGCATTGGTCGAATCGTATTTGACGTAATAGGTGTAGCCGCCGCTCGGTGCCGCGTATGGCGGATGCCTGTCGAAGGCGTTCTGAACATTGACCTGAAATCCAAGCCCGCCCAGTGGACCTCGTCCTCGCGGAATCTTGTATCCTGCGGAGAAGTCGAGCGTGGTCAGCGCAGCGACCCACGCCGCCGGATTCTGCCTGTTGTCGGAAAGCCCGGATTGATGGCTGACGTAGGCACCGACGGTCAGTCTCCGGTCAGACCAGGTCACGCTTCCCCTCGACCGAAAGCGCGGCGGATTGAAGACCGTGCCCGCGAGCGCGATATTCGCAGAATCCCCGGTGAAGTTCTGGTTGGACCATAGCCAGGCACCACTTGCTGCAAACGTCACCGCCGACGTGCCGTTGACAGGCAGTCGGAAATCGACGGCGAGATCTACGCCTTCAATCGTTTGATGCGCGGCGTTCGTATATCGACTGTTGATGATCGCAACGATCTTGGCAGGATCGTACTCTCCCGCGAAGTTGTAGAAATCCAAGGCATTGGACAAGACGTCTTCGATGTCGGCGAGGGTAGGCGAGTAGTTGACGGCGGGATCATATGCCGGATCGCTGAGCGCGGTGAACATGGCGGCGCCGGAGACTGGCTGGATAATGCGGTCGCGATATCCGATGTGGAAATAGCCGATGGAAGCGCGAAGCTGGTCAATAAGGCGAGGGTGGATGTCTATGGCTGCTGACCATGTGTTGGCATGTTCCGGCTTGAGGTCGCTATTGCCGCCGTAGTCGGTAAGGACGGTAGATCCCGCCGGAAAGCGTTCGCCTCCCATATAGCTGGTCGGATCGAGGTAGGCGCTGCGGTATTGATAACGCTGGCTGAGCGTGGGTGCCTTGAACGACTTGCCCCAACTCAGCTTGACGCTGAAATCGGGGGAAGGGCCATAAATGAGGCCAAGCTTGGGCACCGCAACGGAACCCATGTGAGGATAGTGTTCGTAGCGCAGCGCTGCACTCAGGATGAATCGTTCGCCCAATGGGGATGCGTCGACTGGCAAAAGGACCGGCATCCTGAATTCCGAGAACCCGTAATAGCTGTCGATCGTGCCGCCATACCGAAATTGGGCGGACGAGGGCGAATATTCGTAGCTATTATACCGATAGCCTGCGCCTACTACGACATCGACAGCGTGAGGACCGAAACCGGTGATGGCTCCGGCGACATAACCTTCCGGGTTGACGACCTCGTTTTTGTAGTAGCCGGTAGACCGGGAGGCGACATCGTCATTTAAGAGCGTGGTCTGATCGTAGTTCAGCTTGCTTTTGCCGTATGTGACCGAGGCATGGGCATCCCATCCGGCCCCGAGGTCGATACGAACAGACGGGGTCGCGGAATAGGAGGTCACATCGGGCCGGTTCTGATAGGCCACGCCGTAGTCAGTGACCTGCGACATGAAGGATTGCCGGTTGCTGTATGCGGCGTCGATGGAAAACTCCGCCGTCGAGGAAATAGCCTGATGCGCGCTGGCGACGATGCTGTCCTGGTTGACGCGGGGATAGAGCGTCCCGCCATTGGGCATGTCTGCCGTATACTCGCGATCATCCGAGTAAATGGCGCTGTTGGCCTGATGGCTGTAGGCCAGTGTCACGCCGCCGCTCGCCCAGGTTTTGCCTGCGACGCCGGAAAACTGCTTCGTGAAATCGTCGCCATCGGTCGCTCCGCCCACCGTGGTGGTCAGATTTGCGCCGTCGTAATCCCGCTTGAGAACGACGTTTATCACCCCGCCGACCGCGTCCGAGCCGTAGATCGCCGATGCGCCATCGGCGACGACATCGATCCTCTCGACCCCCGCCAGCGGCACCGCGCTTATATCGACGGCCTGGACGAATGACCCGTATGACAAGCGATGTCCGTTCAGCAGTACCAGCGTCGCGTCTCCGCCCAGGCCGCGCAGGTTCGGCATCGAACTCGCATCCATGTTCTGATTGGCGATGCCATTGGCGCCGGGCGATACACCGGGGTTCTGCCCACCGCTGAAGTTCTGCGGCAGGGCACGTATCGCCTCGCCGAGATCGACCTGCCCAGCCGAACGGATGTCCGAGGCCTGCAGCCTGATGGTCGGTGACGCACTGTCCTGCGACTTGATATGCGTTCCCGTGACGACGATCTCATCGTCGTTTCCCGCCAGCGCCGGGCTGCCAATGGCGCGTATGATGAGCGCTCCATCGATCACTTCTGCCGTCAGCCGCGTACCGTGCAGCACTCGCTTCGCGGCATCGACCGGTAGGAAGCGCCCTTTCAGTGGCTTGGCGAATTTGTCCTGTAGTGGATCGGCCGGTGCCGAAAATTCAAGGCCGCTCTGGCGAGCGATTGCTCGCAGCGTCTCCGTCAAGGATTGAGCGGGCAGGTCTAAAGCCACCGCCCGATCGGCTTGAGCCATCACGGGCACGCCAGTTGCCAACGCGCAAGAACCGACACCTACAAGAAAGCTGCAACGAAGCGCTCGCATTCTATCCCCCATTGTCCAGATGGCGCACCCAATGGCGGCCATGTGGAGCTAGACGGGAGAAATTTCGCAGCGAGCGGCGCCGACGTCATTTCTTGAGAATTATGCGTTCTGCTCCTCGAGACTCCAGCGTCAGTCCCAGAGCGCGGGAAAGATGTTTGGCGACGCTCTGCGGATTACGGATGTGCAGTTCCGCGCTGACGCGCATCTCGGCGACATCGGGCGAAGCTGCGATCAGCTTGACGTTCGAATAGAGGTTAACCTCTGCAAGGATGGCGCCAATGGTTTCATTGTCATAGCTTTTCACGCCGGTGATCCACTGCTCGTCATTGACCGGTGCCGGCTCTACGGTAGCCGTCCCGCTTTGCAAGATGGCTGCGGAATAGCGAATTCGCTGTCCGGGATTAAGATAGCGCGCTGTCCCGGCGGTGTCCTTCGTTGTCCCTTGGCACGGGGGTGTGACGGCGACATGTCCCGTATACAGGACAACGTCCATCTGGCAGCGGCTTCGTCGTTCGACACTGAACCGGGTGCCGAGCGCGGTAGTCGTACCTTCTTCCGTTGCAACGATAAATGGGCGGGAGCGATCATGGGCAACGGAGAAAATGGCCCGGCCATGATCGAGCGTGATATCACGTCGGTCACTGCGGAACGAAACCGTCAGTCGGCTATCGGAATCGAGCGTCACGATTGATCCGTCTGCCAGTGCGATCTGTCGAACTTCGCCTGTCCTCGTGGTGAGAACGAGCGGGCCGTCGCCGCTCCGGGGCGCAGACGAGGCAAGCGGCCCGGTATCCGCATGCCGGCGCAGGTTCTGTCCCGAAAAGATGTGCGCCCCGAAAAGGAGGATGGCCGCTACAGAGGCCGCGATCGCAACCCTGCTCAGCAGTTTGGCACGCCGATGCTTCTGCCGCGCGCGTACGGTTCTGGCTGCGGGGTCAATCGTGCCTGCCAGTGCGGCTTCCACGATGTCGAATTCCCGGCGGTGCTCGGGGTCCTGGGCACACCAGCGCATCGCCGCGGCGTGCAATGCCGGGCTTTCCTGACTTTCCAGCACCCAGCGCCGTGCCTGCTGCTTGATGGTAAGCGGGGGATCAGTCTGGGTCATCGGCCTTCCATGCACTCCATCAGATGGTCCAGCGTCTTGAAGACCCTACGTTTGACGGCCCATTCGCTGAGCCCCTTCGTTCGTCCGATCTCGCGAAAACTATAGCCCTCCACGCGGTTGAGCAAAAACATTTCCCGATCGAGCGGATCGAGCGTCTCAAGTATGTTTGCGATTGCGGCGACGTCGGTTCGCGCCTCAAGGACACGAAGCGGATCAAAAGGAGTGGGAAGCTCGGTTGCCTCGGAGAGTGGGCTCTTGAGCGTGCTTACGCGGCTTGAGGATAAATCCGCATGGTCTCGCAGCAGGTTGATCGCGATGCGACGCAAATAGCCCTGCGGGGTTCGTAGTATCGTCGCGGTGCCGCTCCTGAGGAAGCGGAGAAAGGTTTCCTGCGCGAGTTCATCCGCTTCTGCGCGGCAAACTGAGTTACGATGGAAATAGCGGACCAGCCACCGACGTTCCTCGCGGTAGAAGCGCGCGAATTCATCGGTCGTCGCGCGATCGAACCCATCATTGGTGTCGCTACCGGCGTGGATGTCATTGGCCATGGTAGACACCATGGCGCGTACCATCAAAGCACGGTGAAAGCGGAGCGCAACGCGCTATCCCGCTTGCCGGCATTCTACTCACACCTGATTGTCGTCGAGGCCCCATCCGTCGCACCTATGTCCACTCGGGGCGACGGCCGAAGCCGGATGTTGGAAACCTGCTTAGAGACAGGCGCATGCGCCTTTACCGTTGCCGGCTGGACATACGCACATGCCACCCGGCCGCAAAACCGACCGAGTTCCTCTAAGCTAGGGTTTCCACGCCCCAACTCCCGGCTTTCACGGGAGCGGAGCCATTTGCACATGGAAGGGGCAGGGAGGCAAGCAGGAATTGACACGCTATGTATCGAACACCGTTTCGCGTTGAGGAGCTCCCTTGGCCCGGGGTATGATATGCGAGCGCACCTCTTCCTGGTTCCGGGGCAACGAGGTGAGAAGTGTGCGCACCTTGATGGCGGGGTCGGGCGGCCAAGTTTGATGGCCCTAAGGAGGAAAGCCAGCTTAGAGCAGGGGGCATTGCGCGATTTGAGTAAGAGACCCCGCCGGAAAAGCGCCTATTCTCGACCGCCATGCACTGCGGTTTTCATTTCCGAAACTGGGACATGTACGAACATGACGTAATCGCGGGAGCGCCGGCCATGGGCAACGGGCTCGAGATTACTGGAAGGTTGGTTGCCCCCCGCTAGATGAAGAACGGGCTCACGATTTTGGACCGGGCCCAGCATCAGATGGAGGACAACCGTGGACCAGCATATAGGACTCGATGTTTCCCTGAAAGACACTTCGATTTCGGTTCGTCAGGATGGCAAGCGCGTTTGGCGTGGCAAGTGCCCGTCGGATCCGAAGCTACTCGCGGAAGTGATCCGCAAACGCGCGCCGAATGCAAAGCGCGTGGTGTTCGAGACAGGGCCTCTTTCGGTTTGGTTTTTTCATGCGCTGACTGCGGAGGGTTTGCCAGCGATCTGCATAGACGCTCGCCATGCCAAGGCAGCTCTCGACATGGCTGCGAACAAGACCGACGCGAACGACGCTGACGGTCTGGCGCATTTGGCCGAGGTAGGTTTCTTTCGGGAGATCCGCGTCAAAGGCTTCGACAGCATGCTGATGAGAACGCTGATTGCAGCACGACGCCAACTTATGAAGATGCGGGTGCAGATGTCGAACCAGATCCGCGGGCTGATGAAGACGTTCGGTCTCGTAATACCCAAAGGCGCAGGCAGCGTCTTTGAGCGCAACGTCGTTACGCTTCTGGGAGGCGAAGACAATTTGGCGCGCATCATCCTACCACTGCTTAAGGCCTGGGGCGATATTCGGCTTCGCGTGGCGGAGTTGACCAAGCAGCTGGTTGTTATGGCCGGCACGGATCAACGCTGTCGCCTACTCACCTCAGTACCTGGCGTGGGTACGGTCACTGCCACGGCCTTTGCAGCAGCAGTGGAGGATTCGATCAACTTCAAGAACTCGCGCGCGGTGGGCGCCTGGGTCGGGCTGACCCCGAAGCGATATCAGTCAGGCGAGGTTGACTATGAAGGTCACATCTCGCGTCGTGGAGACGCTAAGCTACGCACGTTGTTGTACGAGGCGGCCTCGGTAATTTTGAACAGGTCGTCAGAGACCAGCGCGTTGCGAACATGGGCACTCGCGCTGAAGGAGCGTTTGGGATTCAAGCGGGCTGCTGTCGCCCTTGCGCGCAAACTGGCGGTAATCATGCACTCGATGCTGAAGACGGGCGAGCTGTTTGATCCAAATGCCGGGGCCACTCCCCGGCCTGACCAATAGGAAGAGGGACGCCAGAACCAGCATCATCTATCGTTTCCTCAGTTAGCGCCCGTTCGGGGCGTGCCGAGCCGTCCCTGCCGGGACGCGGTTGGGATCATTCCGCGAAGCGGGAAGCAACTGCCTCTTATGAGCAGATTGCGTCACGAACATAGGAAGATCTCGGCTACGGAACCCATCCTGCGGCGATCAAATTTGTATCGACCGCGTAGACGACCCTGTACCCGGCACACGCGGCGCATCTTTATGAACGATCGATACGTTGGACTTGACCGAGGGGCGATTAGACGACCCGCTGCGCGGGATTGGCCTATGACCTTGATGTCGTGCGGGCCACGCCTGCGATGCGCCTGACTTGAGCGCAGGCGAGCGCAGGCAGACTCTATCGGCTCCTTCAACTGAGGAGTCGAACAATGAACACTACCGTGATGACGCCGCCCCGGACCCTGCGCGAGCGCATGGTCGAAGATATGGACCTGCGCCACCTGTCGCGTGCCACGCAGCGCAACTACCTGCGAGACGTAGAGCGGTTCGCTACATGGCTGGGCCGTCCTCCCGACACGGCCAGCGGAGAAGATCTGCGCCAGTTTCAGCTGGATCAGCGGGAGGCAGGGCTTGGTGGGCCAACGTTGAACAGCATCGTATCGGCGCTGCGCTTCTTCTACACGCATACGATTGATCGTCCGGACCTGACCCGCAAGCTCTACCGGGTAAAGCATCCCCGATCCTTGCCCACGGTGCTCAGCCGCGAAGAAGTGACGCGGATGTTGGGGGCGACGACCAGCCTCAAGCATCAGGCAATCCTGTCCGTCGCGTATGGCGCAGGCCTGCGCGCGTCAGAGGTATCCAAGCTCAGGGTCAGGGATGTTGATGGCGAGCGCATGCTGCTCCGGGTGGAATGCGGCAAAGGCGGCGGGCATCGCAATGCCATGCTCCCGAAGGACCTGCTGTATCTCCTGCGCGCGTGGTGGAAGGAAGGACGGGACCAGGGCGTCATGCACCGCGATGGCTGGCTGTTCCCGGGACAGCATTACCTCAAGCCCATATGTTATCGCCAGATACATCGTATCGCGGCCGAGGCAGCACGTGCTGCCGGCATCACGAAGCGGGTCGGGCCGCATACCCTGCGGCATAGCTTTGCCACCCACCTGCTTGAAGACGGCATCGATATCCGCATTATCCAGGCGTTGCTCGGACACGGCAAGTTGAACACCACGGCGCTCTATACCCAGGTGGCCACCCGCACCTTGAGAAACGTCGTCAGTCCACTCGACAAGCTGGCCGTGCTTCCGGCCCCTCGACCTCAGGCATCGCCAGACGGCTGAGGCGTGCGCACCGACCATGAGGTCGCCGACATCTTCCGCGCTGCTGGGCCGGCCTATCGGGCGGCCCACATCGGCCATCTGAGCCTGATACAGCTCAAGGTGATGACCGCGATCGAGAACTGCCGCACCGCTGCCTTGGGCGGTCATGTCGAGACCTGCGAGGACTGCGGGCACTGGCGCATCGCCTACAACAGTTGCCGCAACCGGCACTGCCCCAAGTGCCAGGGTGCGGCAGCGCGCACCTGGCTGGCGGAACGCGAGGCCGATCTGCTGCCAGTGGGCTACTTCCACGTCGTCTTCACGCTACCAGCGCAGATCGCCGAGATCGCCTTCCACAACAAGGCGCTGCTCTACGACCTGCTGTTCCGCACTGCGTCCGAAACCATGTTGACGATCGCGGCCGATCCCAAACATCTCGGCGCGCGCATCGGCATCACCGCGGTGTTGCACACGTGGGGTTCGTCCATGACGCACCACCCGCATGTTCACATGGTCGTGCCGGGTGGAGGCCTGGCCTCAGACGGGACGCGCTGGATATCCTCGCGTCCCGCCTTCCTTCTGCCAGTTCGGGTTCTGGGCAAGCTGTTCCGCCGGCTGTTCCTTACCCGGCTGACCCAGCTCCACGACAGCGGCAAGCTGGCCTTCTTCGGAACGCTCCTGCCGCTGAGCGATCGCCGGGCGTTCCAGCGTCATATCGCTCCGGTCCGCAAGAAGCGCTGGGTGGTCTACGCCAAGCCGCCGTTCGCAGGACCCGAGGCCGTCTTGGCCTATCTGTCGCGCTATACGCACCGGGTTGCCATATCGAACCGGCGGATACTGGCCTTCGATGGCGCCAACGTCACCTTGCGCTACAAGGATTACCGCCGCGATGGAGCCGATCGCCAGCGCGTCATGGCCCTCCCGGTCGACGAGTTCATCCGGCGCTTCCTGACCCATGTCCTACCGCGCGGCTTCCACCGCATCCGGCACTACGGCATGCTTGCTGGCGCATACCGAAAGGCCAACCTGGCCCTTGCTCGCGATCTGCTCAACGTTGCGCCCGAGCCTGAAGATCTCAGTGAGCAAGAACCGGCGGACCTGCGCCCACCATGCCCGTGTTGCGGCGGTCGCATGATTATTATCGAGACCTTTGAACGCTGGCGGCAACCGCGCGCGCCACCGGGAAAGCTTCTACCGATCCGGGAAACCGTGTCATGACCCGGCATGGCTCGACTGCCATCCCTCCCGCAAAACCTGAGTTGCGGGACACGAGCGCACTCGCGCCCACCGCCACTTGCCGCGAGAAGAGTCGCCTGGCGCCGAATAAAAGTCCCTCAGGAACGTCACCGATCACGATCGCCTTGCATCAATGGCGGCCCAATACCCGAGCCGACAACGATGCCCGGAAGGCTCCAGACCGCGCCGAAGCTGAAACCCCCATAGCTCATCTCTGAACCATCCGCGGGTCGTACATGTCCGGGTTTACGTACGCCTGACGGCGCCCGAAACCCTTCGACTTTCCAGAATGGCAGCTTACCCGAACAAGTTTAGCTAAAGCCGACATTCGCAACACACGAGCTATCATTTTTGCGCCGGTATCGGTGTGGGCTTAGAGTTGTTCGTGGAGCCCGCACTTGGCTATTAGTGCCGCCCGAAAACGTTAAGCGGACCGGGAATTCAGCGGATTGCACGCCCCCGCCCGAATTCCCGACACTCGCAGCCTTTAGCTGCCGCTCCCGCCTAGCCAATTAATAAAGCGACGCAGCCAGTTCGGCCTCGCAACTGCCTCAGTGACCAATACACTGACCTCTGCCTCAGGCGTCTGAGCTTCGGCTACAACCTGCGATTCCGGCTCAGTGCCGTAATAGCGTGCCTTGGCGCGCCGGTCGCGCTTTCGCTCCGCATCGACCTGCCTTTCCGACCAAGGTGGTGCCGCGATTACTCTATTCTCGCGGATAACGTAATGGGATCGGCACGGCAGCGTCCAGCTCCCGACTGATGGATGAAGCGAGATTGTCTCGCCATTATACCTGATGTTCCAATCGGTCGGCGTAAGCGGTGTCACGATCTCCTCGCCACAGCCGCAGCAACAGCTGTGCGCCACGCTTCCGTATTCTATCGATACGTATAGGATGCCCGGCTCCAATGGTTCCGGAAACGCCTCTACGAACCGATGTTCAAGACAGTCGTACCGCATTATGACTGGTCTTCGTTAAGCAGCATGTTGCCATCCAGCGTGTAGGTCGAGTGGTGCTCACACTCGAGATCGCAGTAGAAGCCGCACAGCTTTTTCCACCTGATAACCGCAAGCACAGCATTGAGGGCGTTGAGATCGGCAACCTGAATATTCGACGCATAAAGATCCGCCGCGCCGCCTCCCGCAAGCGGAATCCGCTGCACCGAATCCGCCTTCGCCCGTTGTTCCGGGGTGCTCGTTGTCACCCTAAGAACGCCCGCCAACCCGGCTTCACCCAGTTCAAGTCCCATGCCGATGTCGATGAAAGCGACACCAAGCTGGCTAAGCCGTTCGACGATCGCAGCCTTTGCCTCTCCGGCATCAAGGCTGAGAAATGCGAAGTCGATCCCTTCCAGCGAGTTGAGGTTGGCGCTGGTGACGGCATGGGGTACCGCCACGATGCCACGGTGCATCCGCTCATAAATACGCTTGTAGTAGTCGACTTTGAGCGGAGCATCCCGAAGTTCTTCTAAGCTGGGAGCTCCAGGCGCCCGGAATGCGTTGTGCTGCAGGAACTCGTCGGCATCGAACAGGCGGATTTCCATCACAGGGGTCTTTGCCACCATGTCGAGAATATAGCTGCCAGAGCCACCGAGGCCGATGATAGCGACCCTCATCCCGGAGAAACGCGCGGTTAGCGCGCCGATCCCAACCCGATCCGATGCCGTTTCCACATAGTTGAAGACGCAATCGGCGTCCTCTTCGTCGTCAAGTGCACGATAGCTTCGCGCAGTCGCAGTCTCGTTGATTACCGCAGCAGGACCCGCAATGATCGACGCATAGGTCGTCATCTTGTGATAATAGTCGCTATACCCCTCGGCCGGCTTGCTGGAGAAGGCATGCTTGGCCGTGAGCCCATTTCCAAACTGAAAATGATG
This sequence comes from Novosphingobium sp. 11B, assembly GCF_054589055.1. Classification (NCBI taxonomy): domain Bacteria; kingdom Pseudomonadati; phylum Pseudomonadota; class Alphaproteobacteria; order Sphingomonadales; family Sphingomonadaceae; genus Novosphingobium; species Novosphingobium sp. 11B. The sequence continues at coordinate 117,703 of NZ_BAAILP010000323.1, forward strand.
AGTTTGGTGTGCGATGGCCGCGATGGAAGTGCCGTCTGCATGGCACGGATATTCACCGTCGAAGTGAATGACATGGGTATCCGGCGGCCGAGTCTGATCACCAGCCAGCGCCAAGCTGGAAATGAGGGTGCCTCTGCGGACCGAACGGTCCGCAGCGACGTATGGAACTTCGCGCATCACGAGAAACCCCCCGATCACCTGCACGAAATAGCCTTCTTCGCGCAGCCGCGCGAGGTCGGAGTTACGACTGAACAGTGCGCGTGACATTGAAAACGCTCCCCTTCTTGACTTCAATCGTGCCGCCTGCCCCGAGCTCGCCTGCGTGGGGCTTCGAAGCCGCCTTGCGGTAGGTCATGGAGAAAACGACATTCGGATCGTGCGTGCCCGGAAAGGCGAGCGCTACAATCTGCTCGAACGAAACATTGGCATGGGGAACCGTGCGCTTGCGCGTATTGACGATGATCTCGATCTCCAAGGGCGGCAGCGCTGCGGTGAAGAAGCGCTCAATGCCAGGCTCATTGAGATCGACCAGGTCATGCGCCCCGATCAGCCGATCGGTGCCGCCACGAACCTGGAGATAGACCCCTTCGCCCTCACCGGGCTTGGCGAGTTGTGCTAGGGCGTGCCCGCTGATGCTCGGCTTACCCCACCTGATCTCGTCGTCGTTGACTTCGAGCTTGAAGTCGCGATCCGTGAGAAACGCAACGAACTGCTCGGCTCCTTTGCCCCGCAGGTCAAATTGCTCATCGAGACGAACGTCTTCGAAGTCGCCCGAAGCGAGGATCGCGAAGAGGCTGTATCCGCGACGTTCGAGCCCAGCAGCTTCCAAGATCTGGTTGCCGACAGGGATGGGGTCCGGGATCAGCAGAGGCTGGAATTCGAGATTGTCCTGCGCGAAGAGAATGCGGTAGGCGGCCGCGGGACGGAGCGGGCGGTCGCTCCGAATGGCGTCACCGACGTCATCGAAGTCGCCATGGTCGTTGGTAGTCATTGTCGGAAATCCTTTCGTTCTGGGCCGATTTAACCGGCTACGAAAGGTCAATCGGGGTCGCATCGGCGAACCGGAAAGGCAGCGTCAAAAAACTTTAGACAGGCTGCCTGGAGGGATTTCACCGCACACGAAGAACGCAGGACAGCGCGGGCACACGCGCTGCGTCGGCTTAGATGGGAACTGTCCCGCGCGGATGTCCTCCATCACATCTGCCGGAGCGCTGCGCCGACTGCCCAGCACCTTTGACGAGAGTGAGAAAGGCCTGACGATGCCACTGGAAAGATGCACAATTTAGATGGCGGACGAGGGATGATTGTCCGCAACCGCGAGCAGAGCAATTGCAGCGCCGAGATCTTGGGTATCAGCCTTGCGGTGCACGCCGGTTCGCACCCGCTGAAACTTCCTCATCCCCAGAGCGTCCCTCAGGACGTCATCCAGCGCAAATACGATCTGATCGGATCCGACGGCCAACACCAAGGCGGACGGAGCCTCGGCTACATGGGCGGCGCGCAAGGTCCTGAAACTCTGCACCAGTTTCTTTGCAACTTCACGGAGTTCGACGAAGCTCCCCGCGTTCGCCGCATAAAGGAATAGATGATCGCGAGCTCTCGATGTCGCCACGTAGAAAAGTCATTCCCCCTCCTCGGCATCGCCAGCGCGCAGTGTTCCCTTACATCACCCGAGACCGCGGCAATGACCCCATCGGGCGGAACGCATTGTGGCGCCTTCGCAGGTCCTGGCAACGTGTCGCCGTTCAGTCCGGGCAGGTGAACGCAATCGAACTCAAGCCCCTTCGATCCGTGGATCGTCACCAGTCGGACAGCATTCAGCCCCTGCGCGGCTGCCGGAAGCTGCCGAATATCCGGTCATCGCCGATCGCCACAAGGCGACGGATGCGGTCGAGGAAGCGCAGTACCGGTTGACCAGACGCCGGCGCGCAATGACGAGCTCGCAACATCAACGCACAGCCTGGCTCAGGGCGCATTGCCAATGTCCACTCGGGAGATAAGGCCGGCGATCGGCTGGTGAACCCAATATTCCCTGCAGGGCCGGCCAAACAGTGCATCCAGTGCCTCGCCATAAAGTGTCACCTGACCAGCGAAACTGCGCAGGCGATCTTCGTCGACCTCAAGAGATCCGGGGAAGGACTTATGGTCGATAATGACAAAGCCTTCATCGTCTTCGAGCAAAAGGTCAATCCAGCCCGTGACGACCTGCTCGCCGCGTAGTGCATAGACCGGCCATTCGCGCCGCGGCCGCGCCGCGGGAAACTGCGTCTGCAGAAAATTGGCGAGACGGTCCGAGGCCGTCACAAGATCCGCCGGTTTAAACTGCGTTACGGCCCATCGATCGAGCAGGCTCTTGGCTGTTTCAGAGCGCCATTGCGCCTCCGCCCGATGGTCGTCACACGCCATAAACCGATGGCTCGCCTCGCCGAGGGCCGTAATGTCGGGATCGCCTATAAGTGCAAGGCGGTCGCCCAGCCGGTGCTGGTGCCCGATCCTAACCGCCCCGGTCGCAAATGCGGCACTTGGCCGAATATAGAATGGCAAATGGACGACCGATTCCTGGCGGGGTGGCGCATAGTCCAGGCTGATTGTCCGGGGTGGCTCGAACAACGGGTCCGGCTGGGCGCTTAGCGGGATGGATACGCCCCCTACAATGCAGGCGTCGGGCGATATTGAAACAAGGGAAGCGTCTTGCGCTGTCCGAAGCTCATCGAGCCACTCCGTTCCGGCCGCAAGCGCCAAACACAGGTGATCGCGCGCGCGGGTCATGCCGACATAGAGCAGACGGGTTCGCTCGTGGCGTTCGGCCACAACCGCGTCGATGCCCTGCTGCGAATTGTCGGCCGCGTCATAAAGCGCGATGTCCTTCGATTGGGCGCCATAGGGGCGGGGCCAAAACCGAAGGCGGCGACCGGCCAGCGGATCGGTAGGGTCAGTCTGTCCATCCGTCTCGACATGCAGGTCGAAGGGACTGCCTTTCACCTTGTCGTCGAGGTCTGTCAGGACACAGATCGGCCATTCAAGCCCTTTGGCCTGGTGATAGTTGAGGATGTGGATGCTATCGGGATGGCGGCTCTGCGGCTGGCTCGCCTTGTCCAGCCTCGCAAGCCATGTGCACGCGCCCGCCAAGGTTGCCGCCTGCCGTTCCGATCTTCGCTCGTCCTGATAACGAACGAGCAAGCCACGCAAGGCTTCGATATTGGCGGAGCGATTCTGGGCTATGCCCCAGCGCAGGGTCGCGGACTGAAAACCAGGGATATGGATGATCGCATCGAGCATCTCCGCAGGCGTAAGCTGCGCGGCGCTCTCCCGTAGCGCGTTGAGTGACTCGGCAAAGGGCATTTCCGCCGCGAAGGCCTCGCGCTTGTCGGGCGTGAAAGACGCTTCAAGCCATGACGCGTCCGCAGCGGTTAGGCGCATGATTTCGGCGCCCGCCAGCGTGTCGGAGGGATCCGAAACCCAACGTAGCGCAGCGGTCATCAGCTCGACCTCAGGCTGGTCGAGCAGGCCATCACGACCGACGGTGACCTTGAGACCCTTGGCTATCATGGCCAAAGCGAGCTCCAGGACCTGGCTGTTGTTGCGGCACAGTAGCGCAATATCCCCGCCGCGCGCAGCGCGGGTCGCGGCATGGCCCTTGTCTTGTACCGGCCATGCCTCGCTACGCGCGAGAAGGCCCGCTACGCGCGCGGCCAGCAACGCCACCCGTTCCCCCTTGTTCTTCCCGCCCATTGCCCAGACTGACAGCGCCGAAGCTCCAGCCTCGGCCGCGGGACGGGCGAAGCGATTGAAACAGATTTCTTCCCGGGTCATGCCAAGGGCCAGAAAATTGGGTTCGAAGGCGGCATTGACGAAGGCGCCGATGTCCGGCCTGCTGCGCCAGGATGTCTGTAGAAAATTGAGCTCGCCTGCGGTGGTGGCACAAAGCTCCTTTGCTGCCGCCTGCGTCAGATCGGGATCGGCGCCGCGAAACCCATAAATGGATTGCTTGGGATCGCCGACCCACAGATTCTTTGGTGATATCTGTGCGAGGGCAGTGAAAATAGCGATCTGAACGGGACTGGAATCCTGATATTCGTCAACAAAGACCGCCCCGATCCGTTCGCGCAAGGCATCATGGTTGGCGGGGTTGCGCAGGATATCCACTGCGAGCATTTCCTGATCGATGAAATCGACCAGCCCGCGCTCAAGCTTGTAAGCGGAGTAAGCGTCCATGCAGGCTGCGGCGCACGCGAAGATCGCGGTGATGAAGCCTGCAATGTCGTCGCGAAGCCTGGGATGCGCAGAATGCGCTGTTGCAGCCGCCATAACATCGGCGAACAGATGGGCCTCGCCCTTGACCTTGCCCAATTTACTGAGCTTTGCCCAAGCTGACCAGGCGATCGGCTCGCGGCGGGAAAGGGCGGGCAAGAGCTCCTCAATGGTACCGAGATCGTCCTGGCTGCCTTTCTTCAGGCCCTCTCGCCCAGGCGATTGAGCCTGCCAGCACTGCTCGACCGCGACGCGCAAGGCTTCATCCAGCGCTTCGGCGCCCACGCCGTCTTCCCGCGAGGGAAGGAGGGCGAGCAGCGTATCGACCGAATGTCTGGCCGACGGCGCGAGGTCGTTTTGCGCAATGCCGTTCGAGCGCGACCTGTCGACGATCAGGCGGACATAGTCCTGCCAGCCCTTCTTCTCGACCCCTCCTATCGTCCGACTTTGCGCATCCATGCCGATGTTGGCGGCGAGCGGCCTGATCACATCCGAATGATGCGCCAACGCCTCGCCGATCGACCGTGCGAACACGGCTTTCTGCTGCTCGTCGGGAATGATCTCGGCTACCGGCGAACGTCCAAGGGTAAAGGCGAACTCCTCGATCAGGCCACCGCAAACGCTGTTAACCGTACCAATTCTCGCCGCCAGCATGGCGGCAGCCAAGTCCGGTCGACCCTGTCGGATCAGCTTTTCCCGAATGCGCCCGCGCAGCTCGGCTGCCGCCCGTTTGGTGAAGGTCGTAACCAGCAGCCGCTGTGGCGCAAGACCGCCGACAAGTTCGTTGGTCACGCGATCGACGAGCGTGGTCGTCTTGCCGGTTCCTGCCGAGGCGATAATCGTGTCGACGCGGTGCCCGGTCCAGTCGAAAAGTGTCATCAGCCCAATCCTCTCTGCCGACACAGCCTCGCATAATCGCAATATCTGCAATTGGCTTCGCGTTCGATCTCCAATGGCGCTCCGAGCACATCTTCGTGGCCCTCGACGCCGCGAGCGATGAGCGTGCCGTCGGCGGCAAGCGCAGTCAGCCGACGCCAATCGCGAAGGACGCCGTCCCAGATGTCGGGCAGGCTGCGGACGCCCGCAACGGACCGGCCGATCAAGCCCGAGCTTGCGAGCGTCGCAAACTGGGCCTGGTTGAGCAGAAAATAGCCGGCCCGGTAAGGGGCGCCATCGGCATAGACCGCGCCATAAGTCGCGAGCTGGACAGCTGCTCCTGACCGCAGTTCATCAAGGCGGCCCTTGGCATAGCCCGTCCATTTGAGGTCGATGATCACGACCTCGCCATGTCTGTCCCTCGCTACAAGATCGATAGCGCCGCGCACCGAAAGCGCATCTTCGAAATCTCGGCTGATCTGGAGTTCGGTTCCTTCGACCTCCAGTCCATTGTCCTGTAAAGTCTGCGCCAGGGCGGCAAGGGCTTTCGGAAGTCGGCTGCGGGCTTCCGACAGTTCCGTTGCGAGAGCGGGATGACGTAGCGGGGCTGCTAGCCTGTCTATGAACATGTCGAGACGCTCGATCGCCATCGCTGCGACGGCATCGGGCGGAGGCGAAGCGCCGGGCGTGAATATGTCGCGCGCGAGGGCATGCGCCAGATTGCCGATGAGGCGTTTTGCGTCAGGTATCGAACGGACATGGCCAGCGCGCACCCTCGCGACATGCCTGAGCGCCCATTTCAGCGGACATGCCAAAAGATTTTCGAATGCTGTCGCAGATTGCGTCCGCTCAGCGAGGAGGGTCGGGTAGCCGGCCGGCGTCCGCCATTGCGGCTGGGGCGCTGGCACCGAAGAGACTTCCACGGGCACGCGATGGATTTCGCTTCCGGCGAGTGTGAGGCTGTCTTGGGACAGCGCGTCCTCAAGACGGATATGGGTCGTGAGCCGGTCTAGTGCGGGCGCGAGGCGATGCACGAGCGGATGCATGGCGTCTTCAGATGCTTCCTCCGGCCCGGCCGAGATCAAGAGGATGCGCTCACACGCCTGGAGAATGGCGCGATCCCATGCCGCGCTCGCAACGCGTCCGGCTCGGCCCTCGTCTGCGACGGGGACCCCGGCATGTTCAAGTTCATGCCGTTCCGCAGCCGACCATGGTTGACGGCCTGCTCCTTCGCTCGTTGCCGAGAAATTCCACCAGACGAGCGTGTCAGCCGGGGCCCAGACCGCGCCGGGATGTGCAACCGAATGCCATTGCGAGGCTTCGGCGATGGCCTCGGGATTGGTCTCGCCGATCGAGAGCGTTTCATCAATGATGCGGTCGACAAGGTTCCGCCCGATGAAGGGGCGCTCAAGCGCCACCAGAGCATCGCGCACTTCTTCAGCGAGGCGGGCCGTTGCGTGCAGAAGGGGATCCTGCGCAATACTGTACCGCGCTCGGGCCCAGTCGCGGGTGCGATCGCAGATCGCAAGCGCCTGTTCGACCGGAATGCCTTGTCGGGGATGCGCTAGCTGTGGGTCCGCCCAGGCCCGCCACGTCTCAATGCGCCGCGTTGCCTTGGCGATCGCTGCATCATCGTCTCCGGCCGCCGCGACTTCCGCTGCCTCGATGGTTTCCCAGGCCGTGACCCATGCTGCGCTTCCGCGACCGGGGGCTTCCTCAAGCGCATGCGCCAGATGCCGCGCGGCGCGAGGGGGGATCGGCGAAGCTGCAAGAACGAGTAGCTCCATCAGTGCCTCGGCATCGAACGGTGACCAGATCGCCTTGAACCCCAGCAGCAGGAGCTGCAGCGAACCGCGATGACCAGATGCCGCGCTGCGCCCGATCCGCGGCTGGCCCGCGAGAGCCAACGCTTCGTCAAGCAGATGGGTATTCCCGCCTTGCGCGATGAGCAAAGCGCAGGCAGAGCCCCGCGCCCTGAGCCACTGGGCCGTGACTTCAGCGGCCAGCAGCGCGCTGGATGCGTGTGCGATCGTAATCGTGCCATCTGCTTCGCCGCTGACCTCGTTGTCTTCGACCATCCATCGTTGCAGAGCGCCGAGCGCGGTGTGCGCCGGCGCCGCCGGCGTCGTGGCGAGCTCCTCGACGATGACGCCACTCGCAGCGATTGCGTCGATCAGGCGGCCCCAGCCAGGAGGCAATTCCGGTCGCGGATCGATGAGGCGAATTCGGCCGACAGGCAGCTGCGGTCCATCGGCGAGCCGGACGCAGAGCTGGGAGAGGCGATCGGCAATTCCGGGAGGCACGCGACCTGGCGTCTGCTCGAGGCGCGCAAGATCAGCGAGCCGCAGTGCGTTCCAGACGCCGCTTCCGCTCCATCCCGCATCCACAAGCTCGTCACGCCAGCGCAGGATTGTCCGGCTAGTGGCCCAAGGATCGACCGCGAACGACGATGCCCAAAATGGCGGCGCCCCTTCCAGTCGCTGGAGCTTTGCCTGGATCGAGGCAAGACGGACCACCTGGGACGCTCTGGGAGATCCGAGGCCCAAAGCGGTCTCCAGTATATCGAGAAGGCCCTGCGGTCCCACGACAGGCACGCCAAGCCCGCCCGTCGATCCGCCGCCATGGCTTGGAAAGGCACCGGGATCGGCATGGATGCCGAAAATGATGTCCATTGTCAGCATGATGCCTCCACCCGCCCTATCGCATGCAACAACCAGCCTGCCACGGCAGGGGATGGCACGGGAAGATGGTACAACATAGCGATTCGTTCCATTTTGGTGTGCATTCATGCGGCTTGGCGGGTCCCGGAAGCATGACAACCGTAAGCGCCGACGGAACCCGGCCTTGTGCGGATTGGGGTGGGCGTGAATTTCGCGGGGCAGATGGAGGCCTTGCGAGTGGATATCGAGCAGTCAAACGAGCCTCGTATGAGCGCACGCCGAGATGGCGGAGCGGTCGTTCGAGTGGAACGGCGCCGGCACTGGAGCGACGAAGAGAAGCTGGCGATCCTGAAGGAGACCACTCAGCCGGGTGCCATCATGGCCGTGGTCGCGCGTCGGTACGGGATCGGGACCGGTCAGCTTTACACTTGGCGTAAGCAATTGCTCCGCGGCGCGATGGCCGGGTTCGTGCCGGTTGAGTTGGCCGCCGAGCCGCAGGGGACAGCACCT